>JAUYPT010000130.1 GCA_030695685.1 Nanobdellota archaeon
TTCCAATGGTTCTTCAAAGTAGAAGATTTACGCGAGAAAATTATCAAAAACAATGCCAAAGTTCATTGGAATCCGGACACTGCAAAGCATGCCTATGAATCCTGGATCACAAATTTAAAAGATAATTCTATTTCCCGGCAGCGCTACTGGGGAACGCCATTGCCGATCTGGCGATGCCAGAACTGTAATCAGATAAAAGTTGTTAGTTCTCGAGATGAAATCAAAAAGAACGGCGGCAAGCCACCGCAAAATCTCCATATCCCCTGGATAGATCATGTTATTTTAAAGTGCAGCTGCAAAGGCATGATGAAGAGAGTGCCGGATGTGATTGATGTCTGGGTAGATGCCGGCACGGCCAGCTGGAATTGTTTAGATAATAATCCGGCGTTACTGAAAAAGTGGTTCCCGGCAGATTTAATTTTAGAAGCAAAAGAACAGACGCGGTTATGGTTTAGCTTACTGTCACTCTGTTCCTATCTTTATCTTGGAAAAAATGCCTTCCAGAATGTCTATGTCTACGGCATGCTCAATGATATCGAAGGGCAGAAGATGAGTAAAAGTTTAGGCAACATCATTTCTCCCTATGAATTAATCAACAAGCATGGTGTTGATGTGCTGCGCTATTACATGTGCCAGAACAATGCTGGGCAGGATATCAAATTCAGCTGGGATGAGTGTAAAATTAAGGAACGGCAGCTGCATATATTGTGGAACATCCAGAAATTACTGATCAATTTAGCGCATGAAAATGACAGCAATCCTTTCCTCTTGAAGACAGAAAAGATGGAAAAATTATTCTCCGGCGAAGAGAAATATATTTTTTCTAAACTTCATTCTACCATGAATGAAGTTACTGCGCTGATGGAAACATATCGTGTTGATGAAATCATTGCGCCGTTGGAAGAATTATTCCTGCATTTAAGCAGGACCTATATCCAAATGGTCAGGGAGAAAAGTTCCATCGGATCGGAAAAAGAGAAACAGGTTGCAATGTATACGATTGCAACTGTATTATTAGAAACGCTGAAAATGTTTTCGCTGATCTCGCCGTTTATCTGTGAGGCAATCTACCTAAATCTTAAAGAAGAATTTGGATTAGACAACGAAAGCATCAGCCATTACTCCTGGCCGGAACCAATGAAAGGAAAAATAAATCTTTCCTTAGAACAAGAAATGGAAATCGTTCAGGACATTATCCAAAGTGCATTGAATGCCAGAGAAAAAGCAAAACGCGGATTGCGCTGGCCGATGCCGACAATGATCATAGCCTCTAGCGATAAAGCTGTCCGTAATGCAGTGGTACGCTGGCAGGATATCTTGATAAGTCAAACCAATGTTAAAACTGTGAAAGCCGTGGAGCAGATGGAAGGCGCAACAGTAGAAATAAAACCAAATTTAGGAACTATCGGTAAAACGCATGGGTCTTTATCACCGCAGATTATCGCCGCACTACGGCAGGAAAATCCACAAAAGATGATTGCAGACTTTGAGAAGAAAGGCCATCATACACTTTCCATCGGCGGGAAAAATGTCCGCCTGACGCCGGAAATGATTGTGATTCATCATCATCTTCCCGAAGGATTTGTCGATGCGGAATCAAAACAGGGTGTTGTCTACCTAAGTACAGAGATAACGCCGGTGTTGGAAGCGGAAGGTTATGCCCGGGAGTTAATGAGACAAGTCCAGCAGCTGCGGAAAGATGCAGGATTGGAAAAAACAGATACTATTAATGTAACGATAGCAGTCAGCAAAACAGTGCAGCCGCAGTTAGAACAGTTTCTGAAAGAAATTACAGAAAAAGTCGGCGCTGCTGCGATGAGCTTTAATTCAACAAAAGTTTTAAAAATGAAGCATCACGGAGATTTTATGATCAAGAATGAAAAGATAGTTGTAGAATTTGAGAAAGTGAAGTAAAATGAACAATTTTGTGGAAACAATAACAACAGAATTAAAAAGCGATAAGAAGATAAAAGTTATAAAATGTCATGGACCGTACAGGATAGCTCCCTCTCGCAGGATGGAAGATATGATACCTTTATTATTAGATAGAGATAAAATGGTTCACGAAAGGTGGACGGAAGTGTATGGTATCATCGTAGCACCAGCGACCGGAAGATACTCGCAACCATTACTGCAAGAATTTTTGGAAGGATTACTCCCGCACCGGCAACCGGTAGAGCAGAGAGATTTTATTTTTTATAAAGTTGAAAAAAGTCTAAAATACGGCAGCAAGACATTCGAAGAAAAAGTTGGCGAAGAGATAACAACCATTGAGACAAGATTAGAAACAGCAAATGATCTTACTTTCTTTAATACTGGAACGAAAAAAAGGATAACTCCAATCTACCAAACAGTTGGCGTTATTCTGTGCCCAGATTATTCTCTTGCCTGTAAAGCATCAAGACTACAGGATTTAGAATGTGTATTCCCTAACCCTTTCTCTATCCATATAAAAAATCTTCAGAAACTGGATCCCAACTATAAGCCAAGGTTGATGGAAAGATTGTTTGGATAAAAGTAAAATCATAAACAAGGTGAAAATGACGATGAATCTGGAAACACAAATACAAGACCAACTGCAACAATATCACAAAAATATTGTGATTGTCGAAAAGCTAGGGCCGCAGCATTATATTGGTATACATACTGACCCCTATCATGGCGTTACATCAATACCAGTGACCTATGGAAAAGAGGAGGAAAACTGGAAACTTGTAGAAGCAGAAGTGTACAACTATCTTGTTTCTTTTAAAGAAGCAGAAGGATGCAAAATTTCCCAACAACGTGGTAATGAAGATTTACTAAAATTAACAGCAGTAATGCAGGGGATGATGGAAGGAATAGCCACTTTTTTTAATCCAAAACCTCTCTACGTTGAACTGCCGCTAACCTTCGATCACAAAGAAGGATCAAATATTAGATGCGGAAGACTGGTGTTCATGGAAAAAATTGGAGAAAGAAAGACATTAACAGAATACACTTTTAACAACAGAGTACAACCACTGGTTTTCGACAACGGTACAGAGAAAATCGAACCGCTCTATCAGGTCGTAAAAGTAACTTTCTGTCCGACAGAGGAAATAGCGAAAATCGCTGCGAAGAAATACATAGCCAGAGATCCAGAATCAATCATCATAAAATCTGCTGATCTTCCGAAAATCGAGGCACCTAAAAACAGGTCTCTTTTTGAGAGATTGTTCAGCAGTTAGAAATCTTTATATAGCTTCTGGGATTAAGTTTAGGTATGGGTACGCTTCCATTACCGCCAATAACGTTACGCTATTCTGGCCTGTTTGATTTTGACGGCTTATACGTTGCCGTCATCGACTGGGCTAAAAATTACGGCTACCGCTGGCATGAAAAAGCGTACAAGCATAAAGTGCCCACTCCGGCCGGCGCAGAGCAGGAATTTGAATGGGAAATAACCAGGAACGTAACTGATTATATCAACTACACTATTTCTTTTATGGTGCATGTATGGGATTTGCGGGAAGTTGTTGTTGAAAACAAAATTTTATCCAATGGAAGGATTTCGATCATCATTGAAGGCAAGATTAATTATGACTGGCAGAAAGGATTCAGCGGCGGTCGTTTCGTCCGCTGGTTAGGCATAAAGTACGAGTCAAATATCAAAAAGGAAGTGGAAAGTGTTCATTTTGACCAGCTCTATTATACACTCTGGAACCTTCATGCCTTAATGAAAAAATATTTTGATATCCAAACCAAGAAA
>JAUYPT010000137.1 GCA_030695685.1 Nanobdellota archaeon
AAATAAATCCTCTTGTTATTACTCATCATAATACTCTTGTTGCTGTTGATGCCGTTGCTGTTATGGACGATGACGCTCGTTTCCGCCGGAAAATATCATTTCCGGAACGGACCAATAATCGAAAAGCAACGGCACGAGAAATTGCGGCACGAGACATTGATAAACATGATTACCGTGGCGTTGCCGGCAAAACTTTTCTAGATCTGGATGGTGACATTGCAATTCTTACCAGCGGCGGCGGAGCTTCAATGACGTTAATGGACGCATTGGTTGATTTAGGGGGCAATCCTGCTAATTTCACGGAATATAGCGGCAATCCGCCGCAAGAAAAGGTAGAAAAATTGACGAGGATAGTGCTTGAAAAAGAGAATCTTTCAGGACTGCTGATTGCTGGTGTCATTGCTAATTTTACCAACATTGCGGAAACATTGCAAGGCATTGTTACTGTCCTGAAAGAAGTAAAACCAAATTTTCCTATTGTCATCCGGCGTGCTGGTCCATACGATGATGAGGCTAAAAAAATTGTCCTGCAGGCAAAAGAGGATTATAATTTAGATCTTCATTTTTTTGATGAAAAAATACCTCTCACCAAAGCAGCAGAAATAATGGTTGATTTATCCACAAAATATAACTTAAAAACAAATAAAAAAATAAAATAAATTAAACTATGGCTATTTTAATTAACGAAACAACACAATTCCTGATTCAGGGCATTACAGGAAAACAGGGACAATTAGCCTGTCAAGAAATGCTAAAATCTGGCTCTACAGTTGTCTGCGGTGTTACTCCTGGAAAAGGCGGCCAGTTGGTGGAAGGAATTCCCGTTTATAATTCTGTTTCAGAAGCGCAGCAAAAGCATCGTATCGATGCGACTATCATCATCGTGCCGCCGCAATTTGCCAAAGCAGCAATTATTGAAGCTATTGAAAATAATATACCTCTCATTAACATTATCACCGAAAATATCCCTGTCCATGATTTTGCCTATTGCCTTGCCTTAGCTAAAAATAAAAATATTACCATTATTGGCCCGACATCTGCTGGCATTTACTCTGTGGGAATGTCAAAATGCGGACTCATTGCCAGCGGCAAGGCAAAAATTGCCTTTACTCCTGGAACTATTGGTGTTATTTCCCGGAGTGGTGGTATGTCCTCAGAAACATCGTTAGTGCTTACACAGGCTGGATTAGGCCAGTCAACTGTTATTAGCATTGGCAGCGATCGGCTGATGGGAACTGGTTTTCAGGAATTAGTTCAGGAATTTGAACACGATCCAGGAACACAAGGCATCGTTTTATTTGGAGAAATCGGCGGGACTGCGGAAGAAGATCTAGCAGATTATTTACTGAAACGAAAAAAAGATGATAATGCTTTTCCAAAACCAATAGTTGCTTTTATTTCCGGACGGTTTGCAGCGAATATTCACAACATCTCGTTAGGACATGCTGGCGCTATTATTGAAGGTACGAGGGGAACTCGAGAACAAAAGGTAAAGGCTTTAAAAGAATCGGGAGTTATTATTGCTGAGGTTCATCATCATGTTGGTGAATTAATGAAAACAGCGCTGCACCAGAAGAGCAATTAAGATTATGGAATATAAGACCAGAATTTCAAAAGTACATAAAAATGATATTATTATTAGAGGAAAAAATTTATCTTCTTTAATCAACAGCGGTAAATTGAGCGATGTCATTTTTCTGCAATTGTCAGGGAGAACTCCGGAGGAAAAAGAAAGCATTATTTTTGAAAAGATGCTGATTTCGATCATCGACCATGGCATGGGAGTTACCTCCAGCATGACATCACGATTCATTGCTTCCGGCGGTAACGGGATAAATGTTGCCGTTGGCGGCGGCATCTTAAGCCTTGGCGATTATCATGGCGGTGCGGTGGAGAAGACAATGCAGCAATTCCTTAATTGGAAGAAAGATGACCTTGCTGCTATTCGTGAACTAATCCAACAGAAAAAGACTATTTATGGTTTTGGCCATAAGCATTATCATGATGGCGATCCCCGGGTACAATTTTTAATCAAGGAGATGCAGGCAATAGGATTTGAGTCACAATATCTGGAATGGAAAGAGCTTATCGAGCAGTTGTTTGAAGAAATCAAAGGAAAGAAACTTCATCTCAATATCGATGGCTTAATCGCCATTCTTTTATGCGACTTTAATTTTGATCCTATGTTAGGAAAAGGCATCTTCATTATAGGAAGAACTCCAGGATTAGTGGCACAAGCCCATGAGGAATTAAAGTATGAAAAGCCTGTACGAAGAATTGAGGAAGATGAAATCACATATATAGGAGATGACGATGGATTCAAAAAATAAGCTAGATCACATTTCTCCAAAGAATAAGGTTAAAAATCCTACCACTATCTCTATTATTGTTATCTTTGATCAGATTCGGGAAGAAAAATTACGACGGCTGTGTCAAAGTTTAAAACCATCATTAACAGAGGATACGGAAGTTATTTTTATTCATGAATCAGAGTTTGCAGCAGAACTTCCTTTATTTCCTATAAATGTACAATACAGTAACGTTCCGCCAAAACAAGGCATTCCTTTTAACCGCAACCAGGGAATACATCATGCTCAAGGCAAGATTATTGTTTTTATTGATGATGACTGCTGGGTGCAGGATAATTGGTTGTCTTCATTCCTCAAGCATTTTGAAGATGATTCTATCATGGCGATTACCAGCGGGACAAAAATACCTCCTTCCAATTTTATCGGTGATTGCATTGCAGCGTTAGGATTTCCCGGAGGTGGCTCGCTGGGATTTGAGAAGGTATGGAAAGTTTCTGCGGATAATTTTACCAATCATCTTGCGGTCGGCAACTGTGCGCTGCGGCGAGACATTTTTGATACGATTGGATTATTTGATGAATCGATGAAATCAGGAGCAGAAGATGCTGAGTTTTCCTACCGGCTGGAGAAAGCAGGTATTGTAGTAAAATACGAACCTGCTGCCTATGCGTATCATGAGGCCAGAACATCTCTCTCTTCCTTTATACATTGGCAGCTGCGGCGGGGAAGAGCCAATTATCAATTTAGACGAAAAGTCGGCCCTGTTGGCAGTTTTATTAAGCTGCGTTTATGGTCGGCAAAGAATATCCTTGGCGAAAACATTTTCAATCCACAAATACCGTTTATTTTTATTCTGCTTGGCTCCAGTTTTGTGCTGCAGCAGGCAGGTTATTTCTTAGAAAAAAGAGCCCAATCTAAAAACAGTTAAATATTAAATTGGTGCGTAAATATTAGCGATAGAAAGGCTGTCTCCTGCCAATACTGCGAGGATAAGCATTATCCCGAAAAGAATGAGCGGGGTCATCCACCAGATTTTGCGTACTTTCAGGAAATCCCATGCTTTTTTAAGCAACGATTGCTGCTCTTCCTGAAGTTGCGGTGTGTCCATTATTCTCTTTGATAAAGAAACCTATTTAAATTTTTCTGTTGATGCTTGCATTGACCTCAAAATCACAAGATTAATAAATTAAACATCATAAAAACATACTATCTACATTTATCTTTACTACAATGGACAAACAGAAAGTAATCAATTTTTGTGCGGAATTTTGGCAGGTTGACCCTACACTAATCACAGAAGATTTGAAGATAGATGATAAAGCTTTACCTAATAATAGCTCTATCCGGTTTTATCAATTTATGGCTACGGTGGAAGAACATTTTGATGTCCGTATCAATAATATTAATGATGTAGCTACTTTTGGCGATTTGTTTAAAAATTTGGAAAAAGGTTTTTAACTTTTAATGCGATTTAGAATTTTTTTTAATGTAAATATGAGGTTTTAATGATTACAGGAATCGGTGTAGACATTGAGTCAGCACAAAGATTTAAAGAATCGTATCAAGATGAACATTTTATTAATTTAATCTTTACAAAACAGGAGATCGCCTATTGCAATACTAAAAAAGAACCGTATGTCAGCTTTGCTGGAAAATTTTGTGCTAAAGAAGCAGTGATAAAAGCCAGTGAACAAAAACGTAACATGAAATCCATCGAAATTCTGAATGATGATTCTGGCAAAGTAAAAGTTTCTATTGATGGTCATGAAAATAAACATATCTTTTGCAGCATTTCCCACACTTCTGATTATGCAGTAGCGTTTGTTATAATCAATAAATCTTAATCTAGGATGTTATCTATGAATACTAAAAAAATGAAATATGCTCCAGTGCCGGTAACTTCTATAAGTATACAAATAGTCAGCGCTCAAATTCATGAATTGATCAGAAGTTTATCAACGAAAGGATTGTTAGTCAGTTTTGGCGACATCGTTTTTTATGCTGTTTGTCAAGGCTTGGGAAAATTTCCTATTTTTAATTCTTTTTACGAGGATCATGTAAAAATCTATCCTCAGATCAATGTTGGTTATTCTATAAATTTGGATAATAACCCTAAAGTGGCTGTTGTTAAAGATGCTGACAAAAAGAATGTATTAGAAATATCACAAGAAATTAAAAAATTATCGTTAAAGTATATTCACGGCGAGTTGACTGACGCTGAATCGGAAGAAAGCACCTTCCTGATCAATAATCTCTCTTCTTTTAATGCTTTTATCATTAATACACCGATCTATGAACGCCGATCAGCAATGTTGTCGATAGCTTCCGAATACGATTCACTTAAAATTATAAGTAACCAGGCGATACCTACAAAAAAATTTAATCTCACCCTCTCCTTTGACCCTCGTGTTGCTGATTGCCAGCAGGCGCTAAGTTTCTTAAATAGTGTCCGGGAAATTTTGGAAAGTCATGATCATCATCAAAAGATACTCAGTTAATATTCATGAATCTAATCTTCCAATAATTCCAGGATTCCAATAGGTGTATAGAGAAATGCCGCTAATCTGCCATTGAAGATTTTTGCTTTTTTAGGTTCTGAAATAACAATAGCTTTACATTCTTGTTGTAATATTTTAATCGCTTTTTGAATATCATTGACACTATAACAGGTATGGTAATAAGACATGCCTTGCTTGATAATGTCCTTGACTATTTCCCCAGAAACGAGTTCCAGCCGTGAGCTGTCCTCTAATGTTAACAGGCATATAAATGCATTTTGCAATTCATCAAAAATGGTTTCTGTTTCTTCTGTAACGACCATACTATTTTTGATGAACTGTTTGCATTGTTCAATATCCTTACATGCTATGCCAATGTGATGCATTTTTAATGGCGGATGGATCATATTTTAATTACTATTCACATTTCTGTATTGTTGATATTTTGAAGATAATATTCTTTTAATTTGCGATATAATACTTTTTTTGTTGGTCCTTTAGGAATTTCTTGTAAATCTTTTTGTTCATCAATAATGATCCATTCTTTAGGATGTTTAAACCCTGCAAGCTTTCCCACAAGAAAATTCATCAGCTCTTCTTTCGTTGTTGAACGGCCGGAATGTAATTTTACAAAAGCTCCAATCTCTTCCCCAAGCAGTTTGCTGGGAATGCCGATGACAGCGCATTCTGCGACATCCTGGTGTTTAAAGAGGACATTTTCAATTTCACTGGGGTAGATGTTCTCTCCTCCTTTAATGATTAAGAAATCCTTCCTGCATCCAAAATAAATATTTTCTTCCTCATCTTTAAATCCAAAATCACCGCTATGGAACCAGCCGTTTCTGAAGGCAGTCTTATTTTTTTCATCGAGGTCAAAATACTCATTAACAACATTTAATCCGCGGATGCATATTTCTCCTTCTTGATGTGGAGGCAACTCTTGATCTTTTTCATCAAATAGAGCAATTTCATTAATGGAAAAAGCCCTGCCGACACTGCCTTCCTTACGTAATTCTTTAGGGAATTTATTAAAACAGGCAAAGGACGTTGTTTCCGTAAGCCCATAGCCTTCAAAAATAGGGATATTAAACCTCTGTTCAAATTTTTTCTGCACTTCTGGCATAAGAACTTGCCCGCCGCAGATGATTCCTGTCATTGTTGTATCTTTTCGTTCTCCGGGAAGGCTTAGCAGAATTGAGAGAATAGAAGGCATAACGCTGGTCCAATTGACATTGTACTTTTCAGTAAGATTCCAAAATGAGAGCAGGCTTGACTTTCCTGGAATGATGACAGTTGAACCACCGGCATAGAGCGGTGTTAATACAGTGATTACTTGCCCATTATTATGGAAAAGGGGAAGAATACAGAGCGTTCTGGTTTCTGGTGTAAAGTGGAACCATTGGGAAATCTCTTTGGCATCGGAGAGAAGATTAAGGTGTGTAAGAACAGCCCCTTTCGGATTTCCCGTCGTGCCGGAAGTGTAGATAATAACAGCTTCATCTGTAAGATTAACAACTGGAGTATTAATACCACTATTGTCTTTATTTTCTGCAAAAGAGCGTTGACTATATTCTTCAATTTTTTCTTGCGCGGAAATGAGCTCTATTTTTTCAAGCGATTGTTTGATCTCATCTGCTTTATTCTTAAGTGTCGTATCGTAAAAAATAATTTTGCTTTGCGACTGCTTAATAATATAGAGCATTTCAGGAGGTGACAAATCAGGATTTATAGGCACTATGGTAATTCCTAATCGCAGAGCCGCAAAATAGAGCAAAACAAAAGAGGAGGAATTGGGAATGATCAGGCATATCCGTTCTCCTTTTTGAATGCCATATGACTGTAAGAGGGAAGATAAAATAATGACTTTATCATGGAACTGCTGATAGGTATAGATTTCATTTTGTCCTGGAAAAAGAGCAAATTCTTTTCTTGGATGTTGTTCTTTTTTTGCTAAAAACAATTCATAAATATTGTTATATTCCATTACCAATAGCTTATCAATTCTCTGATGAGGGCGTAATGCAGTATTGTCAATAATAATTTTATTTCCACGACTGTGATTTTCTGTTGGCAATAGAGGATTATATTTTGTAATCACCTTTACAATATTACTAACATTAGTCATGATCAAAGTATCCTCAAAATCAATAGTAATCCTAAATTTTTTTTCGATGGCTGAAAGTAATTGAATGTGTTTTAATGAATCCCAATAGGCAGAATTTGTGATCGACATTGCCTCATCAAAATGATCAACCTTCAATATTTCCCTGAATACATCACCAAGCATTTTCATAATAATTTTTTCTGCATTTAATCCATTATTTTCTTCTAATTCTTGTTGTACAAAATGCTGGACAATTTTTTCCGCTGCAGCTTTAGCCATAGTATTACGGCATTCCTTCGTTGCTGTTCCAATATGGGGAACAATGAGGCAATTGCTGAGCTTACAGAGAGGATGGCTGCTAGGCAATGGTTCCGGATCGGTAACATCTAAGCAAGCACCTCGTATTTTTCCGATGCTGAGTGCATCGGTAAGAGCATCAGTATCAATAATACCCCCTCGTGCAACATTTATCAGCAATGGCTTTTTTGCCATCAAGGCAATGGTTTCTTCGTTGATCATCTTGTGTGTTTCAGGAGTTAAAGGAAGATGGATAGAGATATAATCAGATTCTTTTAGTAACGTGTTTAAGCTTACTTGTATTATTTCCTTGTCTGCAGATTCCTTTGTAGAGCGGTTGTAATAGATAATGTTAAGGCCAAAACCGCGAGCCCGCTGTGCAACAGCTTTCCCAATGTTGCCAAATCCAATGATCCCCCATGTTTTACCGTGTAATTCTTCTCCAAGGAATAATTCCGGATTCCATCCTGACCACTGGTTATTAAGCACAAACTGCTGCGCCGGCACGATTTTTCTGATCAGCGCAAAGAGAAGGGCAAAGGTCATATCTGCAGTGCTGTTAGTGACAACATCAGGAGTATTGTACACTGTAATTCCCTTTTTATGTGCAGTGTCAAGATTGATATTATCTAATCCAACGGCATAATTGGCAATAACCTTTAACCTTTGAGATTTTTGAAGAACATCATCTGTTAATTTATCAGAAACTGTCGAGAGAATGCCATCATACTCTGCGACGACTTGCAGTAATTTTTCGTGTGGCAGTGGCATATTCTCTGCATTTTCATCAACGATAAACTGCGCTGATAATATCTCTTTTGCAACTGCTGGCAGCCTTCTGGTAATAAAAATCCGCTTGATTTTAATCCCTCCATTACTGTGATTGTAAATGACTGTTTCTATCCAGAAACTCTCTTGCTTTTTTCATTCCTTGGTGTATTTTAGGGTGATCATTGACGAGAGGCCCATACGAAATTCGAATTGCATTCTGCAGTGTCCTGCCGAATCCCCATCCCGGGATAAACAAAACTCCGGTTTCTTTGAGCATCCCTTCCACAAATTGTGCTCCATCCATCCCTACTTTCATGCAAGTGTAGAGACCTCCTTGAGGAGTAAAGCAAGGTAAACCGAGCTGTTCTGTAATTGCTGTTACTGTTTCTTGCGCTGCTTTTTTGTACTGCTCACGAACCTGCTGGATATAAGGCTTAAACGTATTTTTTTCAATTGCTTTATGAATATAATTTGTTAAAGCCATTTGGTGTAATGTATCTGGACAGAGAATAGACGATCCTTGCACTGATTCAAATGATTCAATAATATCTTCGCTTGCCTCGATCCACCCTAATCTTCTGCCCAGGCTTCTGCTCCATTTAGAGTTAGAATGGATAGATAGAAAATGATCACTTGGGGCTAAAGAGTAATACTGTGGTATTTTTTCGAGAAAAACAATATCTTTGTAGGCAAAATCCATCACTAAGAAACTTCCTATTTCTTCCACTGCTTTCAATGCTGCCTGGACAAAATCATCAGACAGAACCTGTGATGTTGGATTATCAGGCGATACTAATAAGACTACTTTTGGTTTTTCAGTTCGAATAAAGTCTGCAAACTGCTTTATTTTTTCATCTGCGTTATATTTCCACGTTGCCACATCGACAACAGGAAAGCGGACGATGGTAACGTGCAGAGCTGCAATGATTTGAGTTGGAAAATTACAATAGGATGGATCAAGAAGCGCTATTTTGTCGCCGGGATTTAAAAGCACTTTCATCAGATCGAACGTAAGCTGTGTAGAGCTGGCGCCGATAGCAATTTGTTTTGGTGTTAATCCATTCAGATCATAAATATGCTGTTCATATTTTACCAACGCTTCCTTGCATTCCGGCATCCCTAATGTTGGTGAATAGCCTCCGGATTTATGAAGTAAATTTTTGTCGTTAAATATTTCTTGATAAGACTCTTGTAGTTCAACTGGTGCAGCATGATTAACCCAGCCGCCGGCAAAGGAAATCACTTCTGCAGGATCAAGCCCAAGCTGCTTAAAATATTCAGGATTGGCAAAACTCATGATCTGCCGCACTGGTGAAATATTACGTTTTAGTGTTATTGCTCTTTCCGATAAAACTGGTTTCATTGTTAGACCTCATTCATTGACAATTAGTTAGATAATCATTCCCCCATCAATAACAAGAACCTGTCCAGTGACATAACTGGAAAGATCACTTGCTAAAAAAAGAGCTCCTTTAGCAATTTCTTCAGGACTGCCGATCCTTTTTAATACTGTCTGTCCCTTCAATTTATCAATAAGATCTTCTCTTAATGAGTACAGCATGTCCGTCGATGTTAATCCGGGAGCAAGTGCATTAACGGTAATGCCGACTTCGCCAAGCTCTTTCGCCGCGGATTTCGTTAATCCGATGATTCCCGCTTTGCTTGCACAATACGGCACCTGACCGGCATTGCCATAGATGCCGACCGATGATGTGACATTAATTATTTTGCCTCCATGAGGTTTTATCATCATCATCTTAATTGCTTCCTGAAGACAGTTAAATGTGCCTTTAAGGTTTGTATCCAGAATGTTGTCCCAGTCTTCTTCTGTCGTGTTTATCACCAGATTATTTTTCAAAATGCCGGCGTTATTGACTAAAACGTCAATCAATCCATAACGCTGTTTAATAAGATTAAACATTTTTTTAACGTCGTCTACTTTGCTCACGTCAGCTTTAATGGAAAAAGCATCGCTACCTATTTTTTTGATTTCCTGTACAGTTTGTGCTGCTTCCTGCTCATTTTCCTTGTAATTAACAATTATTGTAGCGCCATTTTTGGCAAATTCCAATGCTATCGCTTTTCCAATGCCTCTGCTGGCACCGGTTATGAGTGTTATTTTCCCCTGCATCATTGTCATTGAATGTATCTTTTATAATAACTCTTTTTATGCTTAAAATATGTTTAATTAAGGTATAAATACATTATTAAACTAAAGCATTTAATATCTACAGTTTAGGTGTTAAAATACAGGCATAATTAATCGGTGTTTTTTCTTCTTCCGGTGATTTTCCGGAAAAAACAGTAAGTACTAGTTCTTTTTCAATCTTAAAATATCGTTGCAGCATTGTTCTTACTTCCTGTGCCGATTTGAAGAGATAAATATGGTCGATTGCTGCCGCCCAGATTGCTGTTGTAAGGAATAACCTGCCATTTGGATGAAGCATACTTTTCAATTTGCGAAGAAGCTGTTCGGGATCTTCGAGATGCTCTAACAATTCACCGCAGATGATGGCATCATATTTATTTTCACTGGAGAGGTCAAAAATATTTTTTTGGATAAGAGTAATGGTGTTGTTTGGTATCTTTAATTGTAGTATCTTTTTGGCAAAAGCGACAGAACTGGGACTGATATCATACGCCTCTGCAGTCCATTTCGTGTTTCGGATAGTGAATTCTGAGATGAAAATGCCGGAGCCGACGGGGACTTCCATCACGTTTCCTGTTTCTGTTGCTTGTCGGCAGAACTCCTGGACGAAATAATTTAGGATTGTATGATGGTTGATCCAGAGCGCTTGGGAAAGCAGCAAGCCGTTAAGGTAGCGTTTTTCCATAACCTCTTTATTTTGATAGACGTTATCATGAGCTTCCTTGTACGATGAAAAGAGGTACGATCCTGTTTTTTCCAGTTCCAGCTGCAGCTTCAGAAATTCAACAGAATAGTCTATAAAATCTGTAATTGCTTGATCATATAATTTCATATCCTTGTAGCATAAATGATACATTAAAGAACAGATATGCTCTGCTAATGCTTGATTATACGAAGGTTCTTTTAATTTTTCAGGAATATTTTTAGTCGCAAAATGCTCGCGGAGCCTGTTTACTGTATGATTCCATAATTCTGCAGTTGAGATTTCAGCCGAAGTCATGAGTTCTGCTCCTTATTGTCAACAATGTTGTTATCTCTCAGAAATTCTGCTAACAGCGCTGCATAAATGGCATTTCCATTTTCATTGAAATGACCATCATATTTCCACTGTAAATTTTTACTGTCAGGATGCATTTTTAATGCTTCAGTAGGGTCAAAGAAAGGAATACTTAATTTTTCTGCCACTGCTTTGTAAAATTGCGGTGGAACTGATATGTCAAATGTTGTAGGGTCAAGATTATATTCTTGTATAATTTTGTCCAACTGGTCTTGGTTAAGATGATGCGGGGCAGGTATGAAAATGAAGACTACCGGTACATTATTATCATCTGCAATTTCTTTTATTTCTTGAATATTCTTAAATACTGCTTTTTTACTGATGGTAACTGCTTCCGTATTTTTATTGCTCAATAAGTCAATATCAAAAGCATTGGAATTCTGGGCATGGCGGTTGAGGCCAAAGAAATTGATCATGGAAAATCCTAATGGAGTTGTTTTAATTCTCCAATAAAGAAAACTAAGCAGTTTTGATTGTTCGTATGCTTTAAGGTACAGCGATTTTTTTCCCGGTTGAACACTTTTTTTTTCAAAGAGGTAGCTGGCATAAAAACTGCCTTGGGAGGCATCAATAATGAGTAGATCAGGATCGTACTGTAATCCATATTCCTGAAGAATAAATTTTATTTCGCCAAAGCCGCTGCCGCCAAGCCCTAGATTAATTGTTTCTGCATTGAGCTTTTCTCCAAGCACGCTGAGGTAGGTTTTATCAACATTAACGGTATTCCCAAACATTGCTGAAGAGCCAATGCCTACAACCCTGTACACTCCTTTTTTTTTCTCAAAATCATGAACATCACGGAAACCGTTGTCATTCGTGCTTATTTGGTAATTATATTCGGATGTTGATTTGGTGAGATTCTGCAAATGAGGGTAGACATTTTTTTTTAATTCTGGAACAAAACGGGCATTTTCCTGCGGCCACCCCGGCGCGCCAGTTTGAAGATTAAATGTTCGTATTAGTGCTTCACCTGCGAGAAGACACAAAATAATGACCACAATGAATAAGACAGCATTAATTGCTCCGTTTGTAACTTTCATCTTTAATAAGCTCATTTGAAATTTTTTTGCTGTTTTGACTATATAAATTTTAGGGATTTTAATCACAGAGGAATAAACAGATATTTCAATATCTAGCTTAATATAACTATTTTTACTACTTTAAGATACGGAAAATATTTAAATGCTCTCTAGGTAGGCCTTTTTATGAAGCAATCGTATTTTATTCTTCCTTGTATTGCCTTAGTCGTAAGCACAGTCTTGTATTTGGTTTTTATTAATTCTTTTGATAATTTTGGACCGCATGGAACCCGCTTTAACAATATTTTAGAAAAATATAACGATCTTCCTGCAGGAAGCATCCTTTTTATTGGAGACAGTCAAATTCAGGAAGGGATTGACTGTACTCTTATTGAAAAGGAAAGCATTGAAACCTGTTTTAATTTTGGGCTGGCTGGATTAGTGCCGATGCAAATGGCTTTACAGAAAGATTTAGTTATTGCCACAAAACCAAAATTTGTAGTTATCGGTGTTTCCGCCGCTTTTTTTGATGAATCAATCAATAAAAATGAGGATTTATTTCTTCTGCTTAATGACCATGGTGTTGCTGCAGATTCATTCTTGCAGGAGCGGCTTACTGATCAGGAGAAAAAGTTATTATCAATGAATTACTTTGAGAAAGCACTGTATAAGCGAAAATTTATTCTTCCTTTATATGTAGGAATTTTTGATTCTCTTATTAGTCCTTCCGAACAGCATCCTAACGTCGTTACCAATTTTAAAAATCCCCGTTTTTTTATTCATCAGCAGCAGCGGGAAGAATTAACTGCAAAATTGCAAGACCCAGCTGTTAGGCATATTTTTGAGATTGAAAAAAGTGCCCGGCGGCAGCGTGATGCCTTCCACTATTTTGTTCGAGAATTGAAGCAGGCAGGAATTGAAGTTGTCGTTTTGAATATGCCCTATCACCCTTTGGTTCTGGAGCAGCTTTCGCCGGCATCGCAGCAGGCTTTTAATAATTATTTACTGGAATTGTCGCAGGCACTTAATTTTGAATTAATTGATTTACAACATCAATTTTCTGCAGCTGATTTTAATGATTTGACTCATCTCAATGCTGCTGGATCGGAAAAATTATCATTTTCTTTCGTAAAAGGTGATGATCGTGTTATTCAATAGTTTTGAGTTCTTATATTTTGGAATATTTGTTCTCCTCGCTCTTCTGATCATTCAAAGCAAAAAATATCAATATTTATTTTTACTTATTGCGAGTTATTATTTTTATTATGTCTCTGGCGGTTCTTTTTTTCTTCTCCTTTTTTTTACGTCTGCACTGGATTTTTACCTCGCGAAGTTTATCTTTACCGCTTCCAGTGACCGTATGCGGAAATGGTATATTGTTATAAGCCTTATCAGCAACTTGGGAGTGTTAGCTTTCTTTAAGTACACTGATTTTGCCATCAATACATTTAATGTGATTGCTTCTTGGTTTGGGTATCAACCGCAAATTCCGTTTTTGAATGTGATTTTACCGATTGGCATTTCCTTTTTTACATTTCAATCGATGAGTTATACTTTAGATGTTTATTATAAAAAATTAGAGCCGACAGACTCTTTGTTTCGCTTTCTGCTGTACGTTTCATTTTTCCCGCAGTTGGTTGCCGGCCCAATCATACGTGCTGCAGATTTTCTTCCTCAAATGAATAAAAAGATAGTCTTTTTAGAGGATAATTTTAAGAGCGGACTAACATTAGTGATGTGGGGGTTAGTAAAAAAAGTTGTTATTGCTGATAATATTGCTGTTTTTGTCAATGCTTTTTTTACGGATCCAACGCAATTTGCCGGCAGTCTTGCAGTCATTCTAGGCGCTATCGCTTTTACAATCCAGATTTATTGCGATTTTTCGGCGTACTCCGACATTGCCATTGGTGTCGCACGAATGATAGGATTTACGTTCATGCTTAATTTCGATAAGCCTTTCTTCTCGAAATCGATTGCAGAGTTCTGGAAACGATGGCACATTTCTCTTTCGACGTGGTTTCGGGATTATTTGTTCACACCATTAATGGGGCGGAAATTTACGATGACGAGAGTGTACTGCAGCGTTTTTATTGTCTTTTTAGTCAGCGGCCTGTGGCACGGCGCCGGCTGGAATTTTGTTTCCTGGGGTTTTCTGCATGGATTTTTCCTGATTGTTTCCATGAGCACTGAAAAATGGCGTTACAAATTTAATACATTTATTGGATTAACGAAGTTACCCAAGTTTCACGGCCTGTTGAAAACAATGATCACTTTGTATCTGGTTGTCTTTTCATTATTGCTGTTTCGGCTGTATAATGCAGATTTTATCATTTATGCTGCACGAAAATTTATTTTCATTGATTTCTCACAATTTCTTGTGCAGGCTCAGGCATTGTGGAGCCAGTTTCAAGTACCACTTCTGTTTATAATCGTATTTATCATCGTCCATATTTATACTTATTTTAAGAAAGGATTTTTAGATCAGATTGTCCAGAAAGGCTCATTTGAATGGACAATGTATTTGATCTCGATGATTTTAATTATGTATCTTTTTAGCCCGACAGAATCGATTCAATTCATTTATTTCCAGTTTTAGTGAGCGACAAAATAACTTATTAATCCAGTCGCTCACTATATAGTAAACGACCAATTCTTCATAAGTTATTTATGTCGTTTACTATTTTAACGGTTCATAATCTTTATAAGGCATTTCTCACCTGATGAAAAAGAGGTCAATGAAGGCGTTAATTTTAGCAGCGGGCATTCCACGGCGAATGGGATTAGGAAGCATTCCCCAGTGTCTGCTTGAAGTTCAGGGTAAGAAAATTATTGATTACCAGCTGGAAGCATTGCAGGCTTGCGGCATCACTGATATTATTGTTGTTGTCGGCTATGAACAAGAACAGATCAAAAAATATCTTGGTTCGCGGGTATTCTATATTGAAAATCCTGAGTATGCTGCTACCAATAGCGCCTATTCTCTCTGGTTAGCGCGGGAACATGGCCAGGATGGTTTTATCTATCTTAATTCTGATCTTGTCATCGAGAAGGAAATCCTTCAGAAAGTACTTTCTTCTCCTTATCCCAGTGCTTTTGGTTTTGATCGCAAATATGATTTTACCTCTGATATGCATAAGATTATTTTGTTAGGAGATAGGGTTATTCATCACGGCCATAATATCAGCAACGATATCGCTCATGGAGAAGCAGTTGGACCAGTCAAAGTTTCTGCTGTATTTGCAAAAGCAGTTTTTCAGAAAATAGAACAAGAGTTGGCGCAGGGAAACACGAAACAGTCAGTCTACGGCCTTTTTAATGATGTCGCGAAATATTGTCCTATGTATGGAGTAAATATTACTGGTTTAAAATGGTCTGAGGTTGATACGCCGGAAGACCTTCAACTGGCAACGACTATTTTTGGTTCAAGAGTTCCTTTCATTGTCCTGATGTATGGAAACCCAGCTACCGGAAAAACAGTTACCTCTAAAGCCATTCAGGAATATTGCTCTCAGTTTACGCGGACGGCGTTGATTTCTACTGCGAGCCTGCGGGAAGAAATAGGATTGGTTGATTTATATTCAGCACAGGAACGGGAAGAAATTTATCAATTAATGGTCGAAAGGATGGCTACTGCCATGCGCTGGAAGCGTGTTAATATCGTGCTTGATGGAAACTTCTTGAAATTCCCGATACGGAAGAAAATTTATGAACGAGCAGTCGAAAATTCATACCAGATTTTTGTCGTTCATTGTCTTGTATCCACTGAAGATATCATCCCTTCACGATTGGCGAAAAGGAACTCTCATTCTCAAAAAATAGAGGAAGCTGCCGCAAGCATGGATTTATATCAGATGACAAAAAATAGTGCTGATCCTCTGGATATCGATCGGCAGACTGACATTCCTTTAAGTATCGTTGAAGTTGATACTGCTGTCAATACAGTGGAAAAAGTGTATCTCTCAGATACTGCAGTTTCTGACACTTTGACATTATTACAAAATGGAATAAAATACGCCTTTACGAAGGCAGAAAAATAATGAAATTATTATCCTCAAAATAACTTTTTCTGTTTTCTTATTTCTTTTTCTTTTAAAGGCTTGTTGTTTTTAAGACTAATTCCCAATGTATCTACAATTTGAAATATCTCTGGCAGATTAGGTTTTTTCTGAGCTAGATAGTTAGCAATTTTTTTGGTTACTTGTCTCGTATTTTCATCGATAAATTCCACTTTGTAAGTTCCACATACTCTACCATATAAAATAGCGGGAAAGTGCCCTAGGGCGTTTTGCATTATTTTTGGAAATTGGTTTGAGAAATGGCAATTTTGTTGATATTCTTTGAAAAATAAGGATATAGTTTTATAATATTTTTTTCTTAAGGGGTAATTGATAATAGCAGCAAAAAGATAATGACTCATAAGACATCCTAAGTCGTAGGCTGGGTCACCGATATGCGCCACTTCATAATCAAGTATGTAGAATTTATCTCCCTTAACGAGAATGTTTTTTGGTTGAGCATCACCATGAATTAAGCAGAATTCATTTTTATAAGCTTTATTAATGGTTTCTCTTATGTTTTTTTTTGCAATTTTATTAGTGGTGGCACGATAATATTCTTCATGATAGCATCCGATCTTTGACTTTTTAAATAATTCTTTGGAGTAGAATTGTTGTTTTAGAGACTTGTCGTTATAGGTCGTATTATGAATGGAAGAAAATAATTTGGCCATATTTTGAATTAAGTTTAGATTTACGTTTCCTTCTAATAATTCGTAGGTTAACAACTTAAAATCTGAAGGAACTGTTTCCATCGCTAGTAGAGATCTTTCTTCATCAAAGAACCTCATTTTTGGGATGGAGGGCGAGTTAGTTCTAGCATTTAGTATTTGCATTGCTCTTTTTTCCATCAAAATCCGTTCGGGAGGGAGGATGAATGGGATTTCTACTTTAGCTTTAGTTAAGGCTTGCTTTATGACAAAAGAATTAGATTTATTCTGAACAAGAGAGATGTGATTCAGATTACCTCCGGAGAGAGGAGTAATCTTAAAATTGGCTTTATGAGTGATATGTCCCTTCTGCTGTAAATATTGGTATAATTCTGATTTGTTCATAGGAAGTCTAAAGCTGGTTTATGTTTAGTTATTCTTTAAACAAATCGAGTAATTCTGCGTGTCTACACCCATTAGAAGCGAGTAGATTAGTGGTATTTCGACCCCAAGAACTTCCATCGAATCCAGTAACGATCCCTCCAGCTTCTTCAACCATCAACGATCCGGCAGCGAAATCCCAGTATCCTTTTGGATAAACTTTAACTGCAGCGTCATAGGATCCTCGTGCTAGAAGACATAGTTCTAAAAGAGCGGAGCCTTGGAATCGGAATTGAGCTTTTTGGGCTGTTATTCTGCCAAGACACTGTGCGCCAAGCCTGGAAGAATCAGGATGACTGTGATCCCCCGTCAAATAGGCAAATAGAAATTTTTGTATATTGTCTTGCTGTGATACTGATATTCTTTGATCATTAACATAGGCACCATTGCCTTTTTCGGTGAAGAAGAATTCTCTGCTAATAGGACTATACACTGCAGCAATTACTATATTTTGATCTTTCTCTATGGCAATGCCGGTGCAAAATGAGGGCAATCCAGATTTAAAATTTCTGGTTCCATCGAGTGGATCTATAATCCACTGGTACCCGGAAGTTCCAGAAGATTTTTCATGTTCTTCCCCTTCTATAGCATCTTTTGAGAAGTATTGATCTATGGATTGTCGTATTTCGGTTTCAGCATTCCTATCGACGCTTAATGTAAAATCGCCTCGTGATTCACCTTTGTAGATTGGATCTCCAGGGTTAGAAACATATCCAGCAATTTTTTGTCCAATACTAGTAGCAAGTTGACGTGCTAATTCTCCTCGATCCATGATCTTTTTGGAGCAAAAATAGTTTATATAGTGAATGGAACTGAGTATCATAGTAGAGGGTATCACAATCTTTTTAAATGGTTATGTGAACAGAGAAGTAAGACCTTAACAGTAGTAGGACATTAGATGAAAGCGTTGATTTTAGCAGCAGGAATTGGCAGCAGATTAGGTGACATCACCAAAGATTTGCCTAAATGCCTTGTTCCTGTCTGCGGCAAGCCCATTTTGGAATACCAGTTAGATGCCTTACTGGAAAATGGTATTATTGATATTATTATAGTTGTGGGATATCAAAAGGAAAAAATCTTCCAGTTTATTGCCTCAAAGCCGAAATATACAGAAATTCACTTTACCTTCGCCGAAAATCCTGAGTATGCTGCTACCAATAGCAGTTATTCTTATTGGCAGGCGCGGGAGTTGATAGAGAAAGAATCGTATCTTCATCTTAACAGCGACATTGTTTTTTTTCCGGATTTAATTCAAAAATTAAAAAATAATCTTCACGACAATGTCATTTTAGTTGACACCAGCGTGAAACTGGATGAGAGCATGGAACAGGTTGTGCTTGAGGGTAAAAGAGTTATTTTTATGGACAAAGCAAATCTGCCGAACGCACATGGACGGGGAAGTGGCATGGCTAAAATATCCCCAGAAGCGAGAACACATATGCTGAATCGTTTGCAGGAATTTATTGCCAAGGGAGATAAAAATCAGCATTGCCATGGATTAATCCGCTATGCGTTAACGAAAGTGCCGTTTTATGCAGCGGATGCTCATGATTTAGTGTTCCATGAGATTAATAATCAGCAAGAGTTGAATGAGGCGGAAGAGGCGATACGGAGGCATCGACAATGATTGAGCTTGAAAAATTTTTAGCAGGACAACAACAAGTGTATGATAAATTTAGAGCAGCGCATGATACTATTCGAAAGGAAGGCGCTATACCTCCCAAGACAGTCGAAAATCGGGATGGTTATCTCGTGATTTTAGAGCATCCAGCTGAGATTGTCGAGCGTTGCGCTGATGTATCGAGAAAAATTGCTGCAGTAGTGCCGGCGATGGTCTATGAAGGCATTGCAGTTCACACTACCATTGGTGTGGTAGGAATGCACTACCGTTCCCCAGAACAGCAGCGTTCCCATCCTGAGGAAGTGGCCTTACTGAAAGAAGCTTTACATTCTGTATCCAAAGATTTTCCCGCCGTGACTATTCCTTATGAAGGCTGGCTGTACAATAAAGATACTACCATCGCGCAAGGTATTGCCGGGGAAACATTTGTTCGCCTGGCAGGTTTGGTGCATCAGTCTCTTCAAAAATACAATGCCCACGAAAAAATCGGCACCGTGCAGCAGCCGTGGGGAGGACACATTACTGTCTCCCGTTTTATGGAAAAAACCCCTCCGGAAAAATTAGATGCTTTTTTTGATCTGGTGAGAGCAGAACCACTCTTGCCGTCAAGTACACCGAGAGCAGTTAGTGTAGGGTATGTTTCAGTTAAGAACGGAAATGTCGTTCTTGAAATTAAGGAAAGATTTCCATTGCCATGATCAAAGCTTTTATTTTCGACGTTGGCGGTACGTTAGTGAAAACGGATGAAGCAATTCTGGAAGCGTTAACCAGAGCGTTGCGCGAACATGGAATTGAATTTAAAGATAAAGAAAAAGTTGTCAATGTGTTTGGGCAGGGGCAGATGAAAAATGTGCAAACTGCAGTTGAGGTCTCTTATGCTGGGCCTGATCGCGAAGAAAAGATTAAACAATGTTATGCTTCTTTCAAAACAGTATTTCCTCTTCAGGTGATTTCGTATTTTCAGGTTATCCCTTATGTTCTGAAAGGGTTGGATGCTCTGAAAAGAAAAGGAATGAAATTAGCAGTCTTAACCGGATTCAATCAGGATGAAACTGAATTTTTCCTGGATAAAATGAGGTTACGGCAGTATTTTGATTTAATATTATCTGCCGAGGATATGGTGAAACATCGCCCTGATCCCCAAGGGCTATTGCTGGCAGTAGAAAAGTTAGGATTGAAGAAAGAAGAGTGTATGTACGTGGGAGATACTTGGGTGGATATTCTGTTTGCACGAAATGCAGTGGTTCGCGTTGCGTGTGTGAAGACGGGAGCGCAGGATCATAGTTTGCTTGAAAAAGAAAAGCCGGATTATTTGGTGGATGATTTTAGAGAAATGATTAAGAGGGGGGAGTAAATCATGTCTGAACAATACTCCCTTTGGCTGCTTCCACCTCCTGAACAGTATAAGCGCTTGCAGAGAGTTATCAGTAAATTAAGCCAGCAGTATTCTACTCCTCTCTTAGAGCCACATGTCACTCTCTATGGCAGAATTATTGATGAAGAAGCACAGATAATCGATACAATCAGGGAGTTAGCAGGACGCCTATCTCCCCCACTCATCAATTTCAACGGTTTTAGTTTGTGGGATGAATTTTTTCGCTCTATTTTCATGGAAGCAGAACGAACTGCTGAATTAGAACAGGCATATCAAGCAGCGCATACTCTTTTTGAGCCCTTTCTTCATCCGCGCTATCGAGGCCGGGAATTTATTCCTCATCTGAGCCTGATGTATGGAAATATTCCGACCGAAGAGAAAGGAAAAATTATTGCTTCTCTAGATCGAGATCTTTTGACTTCTTTTTTGGTCGATAATGTTTCACTGTATCGTTTGAGGCAGGAGCCAGCAGAATGGGTGAAAGTAAGGGATTTTGCTTTCAGAAATATTCTTTCTTCCTAAATACCTTTTCATCATGTCCCGGGAGAATACGATGGGTTGCTCCTGCTAACGCAATTATTTTTTCAATAACTTTCTGCGTTTCTGCACTGTCTTTATGTCTTCCCGGAAGAACATAATCTTGTTGCATGGATGGCAATAAATTGTCATAGCATAAAACAGCGTCTCCAGCAATGACATACGTTTGTGAGCAATGCACAACCACAATTTGATGTCCAGGGGAATGGCCAGGGGTCAATATCACTGAAACACCAGGAGCAATTTCTGCATCGCCATCTAATTCTTTGATAGGATACTGTTCAAAGGCAGGGGTCAAGCCCAGTGCAGGGTGATCATAGGAACGGAAATACGTTCCGCTAGGGTTTCTGGCAAATTCTATCTCTTTTTTTTGAATGTAGAAGATTGCGTTGGGTAATAAATGTCCATTCTGGCAGTGATCCCAATGAAGATGGGTAAGGATTACTTTGGTAATCTCTTCCGGTTTTATACCATTTATCTTCAACGCTTGATCTATTCTTTCTCCAGGTAATTGATAGGAGCCATGGTAGTGAAAGGAATGGGAAGTATGGGTGTCAGGCATACCAGTATCTACTAAAATTTTCTCTGTCGGAGTCTTAATTAGCCAAGAAACAGAAGGAACGTAAATCATTTTTCCATTGTCAACTCCTTGGGTTATGGTTTTCCCTTTATCGCAGTAAATTGTTCCAACGCGGAGTGGGTTTATGGTGATCATTTCATATTTTTATTGCAGAATCTTTATAAAGCTTATCTATTCCTGTTTTATAGTGATAAAAGCAATTATCTTTGACTGTCATGGTGTTCTTACTATTGAAGGGACTTTTGACTTTCTGATCCAGCAGTATAGTCTAAAGTATGGAAAAAGTATGGAAGGACTTTCTCAAACTGTTCGCCAGTACTGGGACTTGGCAAAAGTTGATAAGATCCACTCCACACAATTTTGGGAGCGGGTAGCAGACTTTCTGAACTATAATTCACAAGCACTTCGTCGAGAGTGGATTGAGCATTTTGGCTTTCGCCCAGCAATCTTACCTTTAATAAAAAAACTTAAATGGAAATATAAAACTGCTTTGCTTACAAATGACGTTCGAGACTGGCTGGAAGAGCTCTCAGCAGTATATTCTTTACCTTCTTATTTTGATGTTATTCTCCCTTCTTATGAGGCGAAAGTGGCAAAGCCTGATTCTGCTATTTTCCGCCGGCTATTGCAAGATTTACACTGCAATGCAGAGGAATGTATCTATATTGATGATTTAGAAAAAAATATTACTGCAGCTCGAGCTCTTGGTTTTAATGTCATCCATTTTAGTTCAATGGAGGATTTGAATGAGAAATTGCAAGAACAAGATATAATGATTACTTAGTGTTATTTCCTTTTTCATATATCTCAAACAGTAATTCTAAAGCAGGCAAAGTACTTTCTCCACTAATGACTGGTTCTTTATTTTGTAGAATAGAGTCCAGAAAATTCTCAATGATCTCTTCATGACAGGGATCATAATAAGCCGGCACAAAGCCACGATCTTTTTTAATATTTGGACTTGGTTCTGGAACTCCCGGTACATTCCACTCTTCAATCTTTTCAGAATCGATAACAATTGATCCTTTGCTTCCGATAATGGAGATTTTTCCGCTCCAAAGTACAGAGCTATTGGTGGTTGCCGTAATATGCCCCTTAATTTCTTTTGGAAACTGTAGATGTATTTCTGCTTCATCTTCTACATCGATATAGTTTCTAGTTGTTCTCATAATAGAAGAAACAATAGTTGGTTTTCCCAAACAGGTAATTATCCGATCTAGATCATGGAGGCCTTGACAGAGGAGTACTCCCCCACCAACTACTTTTTTCTTTCCTCGCCAGCCTTGATAGTATTCTTTAGTTTTGTTGACTTGAAGATTATATTGTAATTTGGTAATTTTTCCCAGTGCTCCATTTTCTATTACTTTTTTGATTTCCGTAGTGTTGTTAAAGAGTCTCCGCTGGAGCATGACTGCTAGTTTTACTTTATTTTTTTTACATTCTACAACGGTTGAAACAGCTTCTGGGAAAGTAATAGCTAAAGGTTTTTCGCAGAGAACATGAATTCCCCGTTTGGCACAAGCTAGAATTTGCTCATAATGAAATGAGTGGGGGCTGGCAATTGATACGGCGTCTATCTTCTCCTGTTCCAGCATTTTTTTGTAATCATCATACTTAGTGATTCCTAAACCTTGGAATTCTGCTGGTAGTACGGGAGAGGGATCGCAGAGGGCTACGAGCTTTACAGAAGGATGTTGTTTAAGATGCTGTAAGTGTACTTTCGCCGCACTGCCGCACCCAATAATTCCAACGTTAAGAACCATTCTGTTGATAGGGAAAAAATTTGTTTATTAAGATTATGGAATGGTAATTTGTGTTGATGATATACTGAATGAACGAAATATTCAAACCTATTAGTTCGTTCCTTCATATATAGTGGCGGCCAACAATGTTCAACAATTAATGACCACCACTATATTTTACATTCATAATATTTTTAAATAGTCTTCTTTATTTTGTGGCTATGTATTCTAATCTCCCCCCCTGTTAAAATTAAATATCGGCTGCGGGAAAAAGCTGCTGTCTGGTTTTGAGAATATTGATTTATTTCCAGTACATGATGCTGTTAAAAAGGTAGATATTACCAAACTTCCTTTACCGTACAAAACAGATACTGTTTCTTATATCAGGATGAGAAATCTTCTGGAGCATATTCCTATTCCCATTCAACTGAAACTATTCGATGA
This sequence comes from Nanobdellota archaeon, assembly GCA_030695685.1. Lineage (GTDB taxonomy): Archaea > Nanobdellota > Nanobdellia > Woesearchaeales > GW2011-AR9 > JAUYPT01. The sequence continues at coordinate 23,650 of JAUYPT010000137.1, forward strand.
ATTTTATCGGATTTGCCGGAATAATGCCAGGATATGGATACGAGTGCCGTATGGCTCTCATTGGACTCGGAGAATAGACCACTATCGAGGCTATACTTTTGCTACATTTGATCATTTAGACAGCTATTGGTTTGGCAAGGGCACGAGATTTAAAGTTGTATCGAGGTCAGATCATCCCACCTGGCTGGGAAGACTTTTTTTGCACACAAAAATACGGCAATTGTTAGCCAAAGCTACTGTTGGTGATTTGTTTATCAAAGATTTGATCGTAGAGATTAAAGTAATAAAATAGACTTTCTTCTCAATATTATGATTACGAATCAATAATATTTTTAAATACCCTGCTTACATTTCTCAGTAATGGATAAATCAATCACAGAACTGCGGGAATTATGCAAGAAGCCATTCTATCACCCTTTTCAGCAAAACATGCATTATCTGATGCTGTATATAACTAAACCGTTATTGAAAACAAGCATCACGCCGAATCAAATTACCATCTTTTGGTTGATTTTACAACTGATTGGTTCTCTGTTTATGGTCAAAGGAACGTACGTATTCAATGTTATTGGTATTATTCTTTATACTATTGCCATGCTGTTAGATTATGTTGACGGCCAAATAGCGAGGATTAAAAAAATATCCACCTATAAAGGCATTTTTCTGGAAGAGTTAGGCATTTACTTTGGCTCTTCTGTGTTTATGTTCTGTTTCTCCATCGGTGTTGCCAGATACTATGAAAATTATATTTATTTTATTCTAGGCATCATTTCGTCGTTGGCAATACTGTATAGCAAGCTTGCTGTTGTCAACCCATTGTCATATGCTGATTCCAAACGGGAGCAATTATTCCAGTTGAAAGATAAAGTCTCCACCCGCAGTAAAAATAAGCATCTAGCCTTTGTAGTGCTTATCTTCCGAAGAAGCAATCCGTTTAATTTTCTTTTTTTTGGGATACTGTTTAATATTACGCATGTTGTACTTATTGTTTACACTGTAATCTATATCTTGGAATTTGCCAGAAGGATGATTGGACAGTTGGGGATGCTGCACAGATTGGATAAAAATCTACCTTCGACTAAAATTTAAATGGAATTAATCTCCTAACCAGTTGATAATCCTCTTTTTTTATTTCTCCTAACAGAATAAGCAGACTAAAATAAAGCAAAAATAATATTATATACATTCCAATCATCTTCCATCCTGTAACATCCCACCATAAAGTTAATCCAAAAATAATAATTGAGCTGAACAGAATTCGTACGAAAGAAAGGGAAGGCATTATAACTTTAAATGTAGTATAAACATAAACCAACGCTGCCAGCATCATCAGAATAGATATAACCAGCGTTGATACGGCAGCGCCGACAATTCCTACAGAAGGGATTAACAGTACGTTTACGATGATCAGAAAAATGAGTGAAATGACAGTGATGCTTGTTTCTACGTATGGTTTTCCCATTCCGCTCAGCACAGAGCCAAGAGTTTGAAACAGTGAGAAAAAGAGCGAACTCCAGAGAAGGATACTTAAAGCAGGAGCAGCTGCGGTATAGATTGTGGGATAAAACAACTGCAGCAATCCTTGCGATGTTGCTGACAGCAATACTGTGCTTGGCAGCAGGAGAAGCAGCAAATAGCGTAACGATTGTCGAACATATTTTTTGGTTAAAAGAAGATTATTATTAGCGATGGAACGGGAAATAGACGGCATTAACGTTGTTGGAAGAGAAAGAAAAGCCATATATGTAATGTTGGAAAGCGCCATCGCAGCGGTATAATACCCCACCAGCGTATTATCTCCAAAGAAATATTTAATAAACAGAGTATTCATGTTTTTGATCAGGGTAAAAGCCAGAGCAGAAATTGTAATTGGTAACGAAAAAAAGAAAATTTTCTGTATGTCAAAATGAGCATCAGGTGATGACTCTGGAATCGTATTTTTTTTCCAGAAATGATGGCAGACTATTACTGACAGGACTATCGCTATAAAATACCCCACAAGAATTCCCCAGATTTTAAATCCAAGAATAATAAATAAAAATACACCTCCAACTCTTAAGACTTCATGGATTATTTTGATCAGAGCCTGTTGCTTAAATAATTTTGAACCATTAAAGTATCCGCTGTTATATAGTGCAAGAATGGCGAGTGGAACGACCATTATACCTAAAAATATAATATATTTTTGTAATGAATCATCATTGAGAATTGCGGCGATAAAATGCGAAAAAAGAATATAGATTAGGCCAAAAGCGATCGAAATTATTAATTGTAATTGTAATGATTTTTTGTAAATTAATGCTGTTTTATCTTCCGATTCAGCCATGAATTTAGAGACGCTTCGAGGAATTCCGATATTCAAAAAAGATCTATTGATCAGATAAATAGACATTAACAGCCCAAAAATGCCATACGCTTCCGGTCCCAGAAAATAAGCAGAGCCAACATTAATGCTATAATTTGCTGCCAACATGATCAGGTTAGCAAAAATCAAATAAACTGTTCCCACTCCCAACCCTTTGGCCATCACGGCAATAGGCTGTAATCGCATTAAAAGAGTTGTGGAAGTATCTTGAATTAAAGAAAGGAAACGTATGCTCTTGCAGAAAATATTTAAACAATTCCTCTTGTTTTCATCATTCTATGCCAACAATCACAGAAATCAGAGAAAAAGCAGGCTATAAAGAGTATACTTCCTTCCACCATAGGTTAATTCATGAAATTGGCTTCTATTTCACCAAAGTTTTCTTTTATTTGCCTTTTACACCAAACCAAATCACTGTCATGTGGATGCTTTTTCAGTTGGCGTCAATTGCTGTTCCTTTGAAAGGAACGTACTGGTCTATTCTCTTAGGCGTTTTTCTCTTTCAGTTTGGCTACATTCTTGATACCATCGACGGCCAGATTGCCCGGCTGCGCAACCAAAGGTCATTAAGCGGCATTTACCTCGATGGACTGGCGCACAATCTTAATAACCCTATTTTTTTTATTTCTCTGAGCATCGGTGTT
>JAUYPT010000001.1 GCA_030695685.1 Nanobdellota archaeon
GGCAGGCCTGTCGTCGAATTAGCTTTTGAAGAAAATGCAGAACCACGAATTGACTTCATCGGAACCTGTATTAAAGTCAGCGGCGGGACAGATTACAACATTGTCAAAGCGGTAGACCGATTGTTATACCAATGGTATAAAGTTATGAAATAAGATGATTCTGGATTATATACGGCTCCGATTTATGGGACATGGTCATGAAGAATCTGTAGAAAGGATAGCGGAATGTTTTGTGGCCCAGTTATTTGTTGGAGTAGAAAACAAATATCAGCCGCTGGAATATACGTTAGAAGAAAGCCTTGGTTATTTAGAAAGGAGTGTTGAAAAAATGGATTTCCAGTCCCTCGCTGATATTATTGCTATCCCTGCAGATCTGCCACGACTACCACAGGGTTATAGAACTGAAGATGAGTTAGCACTCAGCCAGTGGCATGAGATCTACTGCAACCAAAAATCTGTTCTTTCCCAAAAGCAAATCGACCGCTACGAAAAATTATTGCAGAAAATACCGCCTAAATTTGAGGAGCTTCTGGAAGCAATAAAGAATGGAAATTTGAAAGAGTATGAACGAAAGAAGAAACTTATTTTACATCAGAAACAGGAATTATGGAATGAAATGACTAAGAAATAAGACGGGCAAAAATGATTAATGACATTATCATCCGGCATTTCAAAAAGAAGGATAAAAAGCAGATTGCTGCTATCCATCGGGAAGCATTTCGACACGCTCTTGGTGAAGAAAATTATCAAACCTATTTTAAGGAAGATTTAGACCGCGTTTTAGAAGATGGTAATCTTGTTATCGCTGAGCATGAGAAAAGAGTCGTTGGTTTTGCGGAATATATCCGCCTCGGCGACAGCCAATATGAAAGAGAAACACTAGAGAAGTGGTTAGGCTGGGTAAACCAGCCACACTTTGCCAATTATAGTACAGAAGCGCTGGCTATACATCGTGCAGAATTTGAAAAAGCATTTCAAGAACAGCGGAAACAGTTAGGCCATGGTGATGTTGTTGCTATAGTACATGAAAATTCTCTGACACAAAATCTGATAACCATTACTGATAATGATTTTTATTTTAAAGAGCTTGCTGTAACAGAAAAATACCGAAGGCAAGGAATAGGAACGAAACTCGTTACAGAAAGAATCAACATTGCCCGGGAGAAAGAAGCATCGCTTATTCTTGTCAATTGCCTTATTGGAGGTGATGGTGCAAAAGTATATAATCAGCACAAATTAGGTTTTCTGCCCATCATTGAAGGCAGTCCAGTCTTTGACAACGGCGCTGGAATAAGGGTATATGGTAAAAAGCTTTAGGACACTACTGGTTTTTCTCCATTCCCATCACTTCCAACTGATTATTCTTTATTGTTACCAGGCGAAAATTTAATCCTAATTCTAAGACTGCTTCCAATAAGGCCATATGTTCTTTTCCGGAGCCAGAAACAAAATTTAAGGCAACCTCAAAATCAGTAATCTGTCCTTTCAGTTGTTTTTTAATCTGTTCAACAATCTCCTTTGTTTCCCAAAAAGGATCAATCAGAATAGGTCTCGTGTTATCTGCCCAGGAGAATTTTTCCTGCCCGAAACTGGTTGTGATCAGAAAAACTTTAGTCCAGGGCTGAGCTTTGATAATCGCACTTACTTCTGTCCAAGTTCCCTTTCCTGTCGATAAACAAGCGATAAGTGTAGGCATAAACAGCAGTTTCTACCACTACTTTAAATTTTTTGTGTGTTTTTTGTCTGTTTTAGTAGTGAGCGACAAAAATAAGCTATTAATCCAGTCGCTCACTATAGGGTAAACAACCAATTCTTCATACGTTATTTATGTCGTTTACTATAGTACAGAAATACTTATATTGTGAAAAGATACCGTAGGGACATGAAACCGGAAAAAGCCCATTATGTTGTTGCTACGGCAATTGTCATCAAAGACGGTAAATATCTCCTGTTAAAACGAGCGCCTCGCGAAACAGCATATCCCGGCAAATGGTCTGTTCCCGGCGGCAAATTAGAGCGGAAAGATTACGAGCAGAAACCGAAAGATTCAGAAGACGCCTGGTATCATATCGGGGAAAAATTAGTCCAGCGGGAAGTGATGGAAGAAGCCGGCATTGCCATCAAAGATGTCAAATATGCTACCAGCTTAACCTTCATCCGGCCGGATAATATTCCTGTTGTCGTTTTAAGTTATTTTGCAGACTATGATCACGGAGAAGTAACGCTGCAAGATCAAAGCCATACTGACTATGCCTGGGTTACTGTCGAAGAAGCAAAAGACTATGATTTGATTCCAGGAATTTATGAAGAATTGGAAATGGTTGACCGCCATCTGAAAGGTAATCCGTTAACGCTGTGGAAGAAGAAAGAGTAGAAAAACATATTAATTCTAAAAAAATAAAGTATTGATGATAATTAGGTTTTTCGAAAAAGTATGATCGCCGCGAAAATAAAAAAGAAAGTGTATCATCATTTTATGGTTAGCGCTCTTATCGTATTTATCCTCTTTAATCTATTTTTAGCAGTCTACGCTATCCAGATAAATAACCCCTACGCGATCAAAGGACAAATAAGTTTTATCATCTATGGATTTTTACTTTTTTTGCTGAGACAAAAACTGAATATGAGTAAGCTGACGTATTTTATTCTCTTACTAGGATTTTCCTTCCATGTATCCAATATCCTGGGCGATTTTTATTATCACTCGCCGATTATTATCCCTTGGGATTACGTCACGCATATAGTCCCTTTTATTGGTTTTTCGATGTTATTATTTAACTTCCAGAAAGAAAGGATGGATCACCACAAGATCTTCTGCTTCCGCAATATATTTTTATTTCTGTTCTTTTTTTTAGCCGTGAGCGGTATTGGAGTCTTGATAGAAATTGGCGAATACGCCGGCTATGCTCTTCTTGGCGTCAAGAATGGGGCTTTATTGTTCGGAGGAGGGGATTTTGACACTATTGTCGTCACCAGCGATGTTGTAACCGAGATGAACCGACGCGGCGGAGGCTGGTATGATGCCATGACCGATCTTTTAGTTAATAGTTATACTGCCTTCGTAACATTGTTGGTTTTATTTTGGCATCATTTCTATGAGTATAGGAAGCGGAAGAAGAGAAAAAGAGCTACTATTACTTAGACCAAATACTTCCCAAACCGTAAAAACCGCGGTTCTTTTATCAATGCCATCATCACTAACGGAATAGGATTATCTCTCGTATATTTCTCAAATACTTTCTGCACTTTTGGCTGGTTAATGTAGGAAACTAATGTATCCCAGTCGCGATCCGAAAATTTATCCAAAATTCGCCGCACCAGCAAATGTAATTTTAGCTTTTTCGCCAGCGGCTGTACTTCCTGCTGATAATTTTTATGATTACTAATACAATCGACTACAATTTCTGCCTGCCGTAATCCCGGCACTAAGCCGCCTAACGTTGTCGCTTTCACAAATCCCGCGGCATCACCTAATAGATAACAGTTTTCTTTCTGCAGCTGTTGTGCGGGATGATAGACAGGAATAGTTCCAGCCTGCATTTCTTTCACTGTAAAACCATGTTCTGCCATGAATTTGTCAAAATAAGCGCGGGAATTTTTGCGCATCGCTAACCCTACTCGCGCAATAGTGCTCGATTCCGGCACAATCCAGGCAAACAATTCCGGGCAGACTTTTTCCCCAAAATACGTTTTGAAAGAAGCGGGGTCAAAATGTCCTTCAACGATCGCCTGAATTCCGTAATAATTCTCCCGCTGCGGATGATATAATCCATACGCTTTCGCCGTCGGGGATAATGGGCCGTCTGAAGCAATAACGATGTCAGGTGTAATCCGTTTTTCGACGTTCTGAATAGAATCTTTAATGATCAGCTCGTTTCCTTCCTTGCGCAGGAAAGAATGGTTGAGATAGACAGTAACACCTTCTTTCTTGGCTAAATTGCCAAAGAAATTGTCAAACTTATTCCGGCAGACGAGATATTCTTTTTGTTTCACCTCTAATTTTTGATGAGGAGAATAAACCTCCACGTTCTCAAAGGTATTGACTAAAAATGACTCCATCGGCAGCTTAAACTGGTCAAAATCAGACGTTAAGAGGCCTGTGCATTGGATCGGCAAGCCAATCTGGGCGTGATTTTCATACACAGAAACCTGATGGCCATGCTTTGCCAGCAAAGAGGCGGCATAACAGCCGATGGGACCGGCACCAATCACGGCAATGTTCATAGAATCTTCTCACATTATAGTCTATAAAAAGGTTATGAAATCATAAAAAAAGAAAGAAAAACTTCAACCAAATTTAAGAAAAGAAAAGAAAAAAAAGATTTGGATTGAAGCTTAAAACGCTTACTACATTTAGTAGTAAGATTGGTCGTCTTCGTCGTCTTTTCGTAATCTACTGAAACCAACAATCAAGCCAACGATAACTAGTACGATGACTAGTACAATCAAGGCTATTTCAAGTCCGTTTCGAAGATCTACGTTGCCGTTACCCATACCGGATGCAACAGTTGCGCTTAAGGTAATGGATTCCATGACTTTTTCTCCAGATTTAACAGCCAGAGAGGCAGTATGTTCTCCATTAACAGCGTTGGCATCAACGTTAAGGTTAACGTAAGCTACCTTACTTTCACCAGGAGCTAAAACAACAAGTGTTTCGCTGAGGGAAGCGGTTGCCCAGTCGCCGGTTACAACACTTAAAGTGTATGCTTTTGAACTGGTTCCTTCATTGCTTAAAGCAACTCCGTAAACAGCAGTTTTACCAGCAGCGACAGCTTGCGATTCAGGACTAACTACCACAACTAACTTTTCAGCAGCTTGGAACTGTTCGTTGCCAAGAACTGTTAAAGTGTATTTTTGGGTCATGGTTTCATGTCCGTTATCGTATTCGACGCTTACTAAGACTTCGTAGTCACCAGCTTGAGCATCAGCAGGGATTTGTAAGAGTAAGCCTCCTTCATAATCGCCTGTAACGTCTTCGCGGTCACCAGCATCTATTTCGTCAACGTATTCTGTTGCGCTAACGCCTAAAGATGGGATAGCAACGGTAACTTGAACGTCTTCTTGGTCGCTTTCACCAAAGTTTTCTACCAAAACACTTGTTAACAAAGATCGGCCAGCTTTCACGGTGTTACCCGGAGAGAAGGTTACATCTTTGATATCTACACTGTGTCGTGGAGATTCAACTTCTAATTCGAATGTACTAACAATTTCAGCGGAGTTTCGGTCAAGAACAAAAACACGCAAGGTGTTTAATCCGTTGTCCAAATCTCGTGGAACTGTTAATTCCAAGTTAACTGTTTTTCGTGTTCCTGCTCGAACATCAAACAAAGCGGTGGAATCTTCTAAATCAACAGAGTCAGAGTATTCGTAGCCGCTCAATCGAGCTACAACTTCGATACCTTCAGCATCAACTGCACCTGTATTCTGCAGTGTAACTTCGATATCTAGTTTTTCACCTTCTTCAACTACAAGGTCGTTTCCTACGACTAAATCTTCATCATTAACTTCAACTGTAATCATAGCTCGGGTCAAACTACCAAGAGTACTTGTGGTAGCTGCGCCAACCAGAGAAACAGCGAATAAGCTAATGACAAAGATAGCCATTAAACTTAGCAATTTTCTCATTTTAATCTTCCTCCAAATCCTTTTAATAAAGGCTTTGAACTTGAATAATAGGCTATTATAGCCTACCATCGTTATTTTAGAGCATCTAATAGTGGCTGTTATTTAAACCTTTCGTGTTTTTTAGCATTCTTTAGTAATTACACTAAGTCCCTATCTTAAAATGGTTAATGTAGAAAAGCCAATTGATATATGTTATGAAAGCCCAAACTAGAAGAAATAAGCTTATTTTAGAAGAAATTGCTCCAGATTTCGTAGATAATCCCGAACGCAAAGATCAGGATCAGCAGCATGCCGATAACCCTAAATTGCCCTAGCTGGTATTCCGGCTTCCGATCCCCAGCCAATTTAGCCTTCCAGTACATCAAAACGACTAAAATTCCTTCTAGACCACCGGCAAAAGCGCCGGTTACGGCTAAAACCGCGATAAATGAGGTTAATTTAAGCAGCACGATTGCCAAAGGGATTGAGAATGTCAGCACGAAGGCAAGAGAACGCTTCAAGCCATAATCGTACTCATAGAGCTCGATGAGAGCTATGCCCAGAGTTAAGAATGACGTAAACATTGCTAAAATCGCTAAAATATTGGCACATAAGCCTAAAATGGGTAATGAATAGATGCTTAAGGCAATCGTGGCAATCTGCTGGCTAGGCTCTAAAAGGCTAAAATTGGCTTTGCCGACAATGCCCACAACAACAAGGGCAAAGAGGATATACAAAAATATGGGAATGATAGAAGCCGCAATGATTGCCTTTTTCATTTTATTTTTGTTCTTCCCTAAGACCTCCTGCACCTCGGGAATGGCAGGAAGCGCCATATAGGCAAACAAAATAACACCATAGGGCAGGAAAAAATTGGCTGGTGTAAATCCTCCTAAATTTGCAAGGCTAATCTCATCCATCGAAAAAATACCCATCAACATCACACTCAGCAGGAGCAGGCCTACCAATATTAATTCCGTATTCCCTGCTGTTTTCATACCTTTGTAAATGATGATTAGAGAGATAATAAAGAAAATGAATGTATAGATGAGAGGATTGCCAAAACCAATAACAGTTTGTAATGTCGCTCCTTCCCCAATCAAATATGCTGTTAACGCGCCATAGGTTGACAACAGCATTGATAACGTCATGATTACTTTGCCCTTTTTTCCCAGATACTTCTCCGCATAGCCGGTAAGCTGATATTGTTTTTTCGTGCGTAAAACAATTTCGCCCATAAACAGATGAATGATCATAAAGGCAACACCGAGAACAAGCATCAACAAGAATCCATAGAGGAAACCTGCCTGCGAAACAACATACGGAATGCCGAGAACACCTGCGCCGACAATCGTTCCAATTAATGTGCTGATAGCTACTAATGTAACGTTACGCCTAAAAAAACGATTAGCCATACCTCTCTTTAGAAACATCGTTTCCTAGTAGTATGTTTGGATATATAATATTTTGGAAGAAAAGTGGGAACGCTGGGATTTGAATTTCTGAACCATAAGGTTTTCTTATGATTTCCCAGATCTAAGGCTTACTTCAGGGAAAGTTAAGATTAACTTTCAAATTACTGGAGGCCCCAATGTTAGCCGGATTGCACCACGTTCCCACAGATATTTGACAAAATGGAGGAATTTTATTAATGTTTCCAAATCTAATCCACAAAAATTACATCACTGCTATCCGAAAGAATACTATCATTATAATTATGGAGAGGCTGTAATCGTGCGCGGAATAATCGCTTACCATAATGATTATGTTCCTGATGTAAAACTTCAACATCCTCGCTTAATCCGCATTCATACGGCAGTAAACTATCGGCTCTGGGATTTTCATTGAGTCGGCGATCGATAATGGTTTGCTTTTCGACGGATTCTTCTCGTAATGAAAACAGTACTTTATATTCTCCAACAAGAGAACTGTCATTGCACACATTGGTGTTATATTTTCGCCCATTTTCTGTTTCACCAGCATAGTTGATAGAAGTTATCCGAAGGTTATGAAACTCTGGAATTTCTGCAGAACCGCAGGAGGATAGACATAATCCTGAAGCCAAGGCCACAATTTTGTGAAGATTGTTCATGTTGAGATTGCAATGTTCTTAATTTATAATAGTTTCTCTTTACGACAATAACGTTTAAATATAATTTAACGCACGCTTCTGTTCATGATCGAATTAGACGGTTCATACGGAGAGGGCGGCGGTGCGCTCATCAGGACAGCATTAGCGCTCTCAACCATTACCGGTACAGAATTCAAAGTAAGCAACATCCGTTCAGGACGAAAAGATCCTGGATTAAAGGCACAGCATCTTCAAGCCATCAACGCTTTAAAACAAATCTGCAATGCCCAAACTAATGAGATCGAATTAGGATCAACAGCATTGCATTTTAAACCTGGCATAATCAAAGGCGGAAACTACACCATAGATATCGGCACAGCTGGCAGCATCAGCCTGCTGCTGCAGGCATTAATCGTCCCCTGTATGGTGGCACCAAGCAAAGTAACACTTAAAATTACCGGAGGAACCTGCGGCAAATGGCAGGCGTCCGTTGATTACCTGCAGCATGTTCTTCTGCCGTACCTTCGCCGTTTTGTGGAAAAGATAGAACTTAAAATACTAAAACAAGGATAT
>JAUYPT010000005.1 GCA_030695685.1 Nanobdellota archaeon
GGGGGATGGTGCCAGAATTCCGTCAAGAAGGAGCAGACACTTATGTACCCATTGATCAACTGTTTCCACAAGATAAATTCCATAATTGTTATGAATTAATTGTTCAAACCCCAGATAATTCAGAAGTAGTTGGGAGAGGATACTTGCATTCATCTCAAAGAAAGGATGTTTCTTTTGGTATTCTTAGTCGAATTATTGGACAAGAGAATGTATATCATAATTCTTCACCTGTTTGGTTTGATTTATTAAATGATAATAACCAACCAATTGTTGAAGGATCTATTGATTTAATATTTGTGAAAGTTTCTCCATGGTATAATGAAAGAGATGCACAAAGACAAAGAGTTTTGTACAGGTAGGATTTGTCTAAGATATCAACCTCTTTTTTATTATTTCTTTAAATTGTAGATTTTGATTATTGTTTAGTCGAACCTCAAATTACAACTGTTAAATAAGATAAGTTTTTGTTAAAACTAATTGAAGAAGCAAAGCTCAGAAAGTATTCCTATTTTTTATAACAATCTTTTATTTCTACTTCTAAACGATACCCTAATGGAGTTTGACGGCAGTCAATGAAAACACAATCAGGATTATAGCCATACGCCGTCATGGCTTTTTCTTTTCGCATATTAATGCTATCCATATTTATAACATCAGCAGCTTCAAGAATAAGTATATCTCTATTACAGTACCGTGCGGCTTCTTCCGTTAACAGTTCTAATTGTCCACTTAACGCCGGCGGAAATGTTTCTGTACGGCTGTTGATGACAGCAGTAGCAGTAATAGCGCCGGCAACAAATGCCGCAATTCCAAATCGAGGGATTGTAATCTTAACCATTTTAAGCTTATTTAGTGGTGTACTTTTAAAATCTTTTGCAATTCTTGTGCAATTGTCCTGCCGGACGCCTGTCCGGACAGTTCTTTCATGGCCATTCCCATTAACGCAGGAAACGGTGCCGTCTTGTTTTTTTCAACGATAATCTTTAATTTCTGATGCAGGTCTTCCGTTGATAGGGAGACATATCTGTCGAGAGAAAACGTGCCTTTAATCATGTCGATTAAGACGTCTAAGACAATATCTTTATGGATTTTATCTTCAGCTAAATAAGAAAATAATTCTCGAAAGTGGTCTGCGCTCAGGAGATCAGTGTCAAGGTTATATTTTCTCCTGATCTCAATCAGTGTCGAAGTGAGAGTTTCAGCGATAAACGCCGGCTTGATTTGCGGGTATGATTTCAGAAGTTCTTCAAATAAGGGCATATTGTCGGACTTGGCAATGAAGACTGCTAAATCCTGGCTCAAGCCATAGTCTTTCTGATACCTCTTTATTTTGTCTTCCAGCAGTTCCGGAAGTTTTATCGTATACATTGCGGAAAAGATTAACGGAACATCCGTTTCGGGGTACATTCGAGATGCTCCCGGCATCGGCCTGAGGAATGATGTTGTTCCGTCAGCATGCGCTTTTCGGACTTCTTTGGGCACGCCTTTCCATGCTTCGGCAACCCGTTCCTGGACTGCCTCCAGAGCGCGATACGCTTTTTCTTCGCTACTGGCAACGAGAACAAAAGCATCGTTGCTGCTGCATTTAAGCTGTTTTTTAATATCGGCAACCTCTTTATCTGTAATCCCATAACTCGGTAATTCATCAGAATGAAAAATACCACCGACGCCGGCACGAATTTTCGCTCGGTCAGAACATTCTGTGGCAAAACGACGGCCTGGCTGTATTTCCCGGCCAAGATATCCTGCGAATCCAGCTAGTTTTATTCCGCAGACTTTTCCGTGATTCTTAATTGTGGTCGTTATAATTGCCGATAACGATTTTGTAAACAGAGATGTAAGATCAGTGATCATGCCATTGACAGAAGGACTTTTTGTCTTCTGTAATTCCCGTTGTAATATTACTAATGCCTGCTGGCGATGAGCTTCTAACTCTACCAGCAATGGCAGCTGCCGTAAATCCTGCGCTCCTTTAATTTCAATCCGTGTACCGCCTGCAATAGAAACATTGATGTCCTGCCGTATTGTTCCTAATCCTCTTTTAACATTCGGCAGCGAACGCAGTAATAATCCCATTTTTTTTGCTGTTTCCTGACACTGTTCCGGCGTTGTGATGTCCGGAGCAGTGCCAATTTCAATCAGCGGGATTCCTAATCGGTCTAATCGGTACGTCTTTTCTGACGCTGTTTCAGCAATGTTTTTACAGGAATCTTCTTCCAGCGAAATAGTATCGATCCTGACTTTGCCGGAGCTTGTTTCCACGAGACCATTCCGGGCAATAAGAGCTGTCCGTTGAAATCCGGAGGTGTTAGAGCCGTCAACAACGGTCTTTCTCATCACTTGAACGATGGGAGTGATGGATGCATTCACGATTGAAGACAGTTGCAGAGATGTATACACTGCTTCCTGATTGATATCATGCGGCGGCTGGCAATCTAATTCTACCAGACAGGTGGTATCATGGTATCCTTGATAGTGAAAAAGCCTGTCTTTCATCTGTTCCTGTTGTGCAGCAATATCTATTTTTCCGCTTTCTCCGGCGGCTGCCCGCAGTCGCCGCTGGATCGTAAAATGAGCACTATCTTCCCTAATTATAGTGGGGCAGTGGCAGAACAGTTTTTTGCCTTCTAATTGCTGGTGGATTTCAATGCCGCATTTTAGGCCTAATTCCTTATAATTCATGGAAAAAAGAAAAGCAACTCTGTTTAAAAATGTTTAGCTCAATGATGCTTTTATTAATCTCACTTACATATTCTTTATTCTTATTTTTGGAGAACACAAATCTTTATTAAAGAGAAAATAATACTTTTAGATATGAATAACGTATTCAAAACAGTGATTGGTGGTCTGTCTTCCCTTGCTCTTGGCTGTGCAGCAGTTCCTGCCAACCATGGTAACGATGCTGTTAAGGAAAAAGCACAACACGTTGCAAAATATGTTATCCAACATGATATTGCTCATCCTGCGTATGAAAATCTTCCTCCAGAACTGTCAGACGCAATTGTCCGCAGTGCGAGGACATATTCCCATGCTCAGGAACTGGAGAAGAAAAGCTATTTTGCGAATATTTTTACCGTTGATGCTGCTATCCATGGCCTGCATATCATCGTTATGGAATCAGATGATGGAAAAAATGCTCACTTAGTTTCGGTGCTTGATACATTCGTTGATGGCTCATGTGATAACGGTGTGATGATGTGGCGAAAGGATAGCGTCAATGGTCCATTGATGGAGTACAGTACTGGCCGTGATCTGGGAGTAGAACATAAAGACACTTTCCAGGGAATGTATGAAACTATTTTAGATACATTACTTTCTGCATATGAGAAGCCGCAGGAGAAAAAGTAATTCTTAGTTTACTATTTTTAATGTTATAACTATTTTCATTTCTTATACATCCCTTCCACTTCTTTACTGGTTGTCGCTTGTTCTGCTTTCTTGTCTTCTCTGAAACGAACAAACCTCGGGAATCGCAGCGCCAATCCGGAGCCGCAGGTATGGTGAGGGCTTTTGGTAATTTCTGCTGCCAACACTTCTACAACGATTTTCGGTTCGAACCAGACATCTGCGTCCATTTCCTTTTTGACGTCAAGCCGTGCTGGCTTATGTGCAGTTTTATATTTCTGTAATTTTTGTGGCAGTTCGGCTAACACTTCATCCGTTAATCCGGTTCCTACTTTGCAGATCGTTTCAAAGCAATCTTTTTTAGAATTATACGCAGCGCAGAGTACTGCGCCATACACTCCATGCCGTTTGCCCCTGCCAAAGTATGCACCAACGACAACTAAATCAAACGTATCTACCATCTCTGTACCATATTCTTTTTTCCATTTGATCCAATTCCAGCCCCGCGTTCCGGCCTGGTACACGCCGTCCTGTGCTTTAACAATGACACCTTCATAGCCTTCCTGGAGCATCTTTTTGAAAAAAGCATTTAATTCATCAACGTCATCAGTAACAATCCTGTCTACAAACTTTAAGGTTGTACTTTTGGGAATAATTTCTTCCAATTTTTGTAATCGTACTGAATGCGGCTGGTTCAGGAATGTATGTCCATCATAATAGAGCAAATCAAATAGTTTGAGGACAACTGGAATTTCCTTGCGGTATTTTTCAACGTCGTATTTCCGCCGCCGTTTCATTAATGTCTGGAACGGCAAAGGATTTCCGTGTTTGTCCAGAGCAATGATTTCTCCCTCGACAACAAACTCTTTGCCTTTCATTTTTTCCAGCGCCTGCACAATGTCCGGAAACTGTTCAGTCGTATTCTCTAACCTTCGGGAGAATAAGGTTACTTTTCCTTTTTTGTCGCGATGCGCCTGAACTCTTTCGCCGTCATATTTGGCATCGACCATCACTTTTCCGGGCATCTTTTTTGGAATATCATCTAAATGCTCTACGCGCTGGGCAAGCATCATTTTAATCGGCCTGCCGACATGAATATCTATTTTTTCCACGCCGCGAAGGCCTTTCGTGGCTATTGTCTCGGCAATAATGCCAACATCAGGACAGATATTATACGCTTGCTCCAAAATCTCTTTATTCTTTTTATCTCCAGTAAAAGCGATTGCTAACGCATCCAACACCGTCATCTCGCCGACGCCCATGCGTAAAGTGCCCATGACAATCCTGGTAACATATTTCGCACCTTCCGGCGACGCTTTCTGAAGTAAGACTGCGACAATATTCGTTTTAATGTCCTGAGAGCCGGAACCGGAAGAAACCGCAATTTTGTGTAGTTTCTCAAATAATTCATGGATGGTTAATTTTCCGATCGGAACAAGCGTTCTTGGTTTCTTTGTGAGAACTTCTGCTGCTGTTAATCCAACATCTCCTTTGTCATTGATGATCTTTTGAACTGTTGTTAATTCTATACCACTGGCGATG
>JAUYPT010000011.1 GCA_030695685.1 Nanobdellota archaeon
AAATAAAAATCCCAATCGCCCCAAGGGGCGGGGTATTTTTAATGTTTGCTGGGAACAGCAGGCATTAAATGATGAGGCCGCCCCAAGGGGCGGGGTATCAACCCAGCAAACAAATGAAAGTCGCAGTCTACCACAACAATAACGATATAAGAATAGAGCACCGCGAAGTCCCAAAAATAAACGATAATGAGCTTCTTGTCAGAATAAAAGCATCCGGAATCTGCGGCACTGATTTAATGGAGTGGTACAGAATTCAAAAAGGGCCAAGGGTTTTGGGCCATGAGATTTCCGGCGATATTGTCAAGGCAGGAAAAAATGTAAAGAATTTTAAGATTGGGCAGAGGGTTTTTGCAACCCATCATGTTCCATGCAATGAATGCAAATATTGTTCAGAAGGAAACCATACAGCATGCGAGGCATTGCACAACGGAAATTTTGAGCCGGGCGGGTTTTCCGAATACGTTAGAGTTCCTGAACAGAATGTTAAATTTGGCACTTTTTTACTGCCGGACAATGTTTCTTATGAAGAAGCGACATTTATAGAACCTCTGGCTTGCGTTGTCAGAGGGCAAAGGATTGTCAATCTGAAAAAAAACCATAATGTTCTAATTTTAGGAAGCGGAGTGTCAGGCTTGCTAAACATTCAATTGGCAAAATTAAATGGTGCAAAAGCAACAGCCACTGACATCAGTGATTACCGGCTAAAAAAGGCAATAGAGTTTGGAGCAGACAGAGTTTTTCATTCTGATGAATTTGATAATGAAATTAATGAATATAAAAAAAATTTTTCAAAAGAAAATTTTTTTTTAAATAAATTTGACAGGATAATTATTTGCACAGGGGCAATGCCTGCGTTTCAGCAAGCGTTTAAATCCGTTGATAGAAAAGGAACAATCCTATTCTTTGCAATCCCAAACAAAAACATTGAAATGCCAACTCTGGACTTTTGGAGGAACGAGATAACCTATACATCTTCTTACGGGGCTGCGCCAAATGATTTGAAAGAATCATTAAAATTAATCTTAGATGGAAAGATTAATGTGAAGGACATGGTCACACATAAATTGCCGTTGGATAAAATACAGGAAGGGTTCAGAATAATGGCAGACGGAAAAGAGTCTTTGAAAGTTTTGATAGAGCCGTAGGGAATTTAAAGCATCATTCACTTTGATAAGCAGCGCCTTGTTTTACCACACCAATTCCCGCCCACATCTTTTCAATGAGCGGCATGCCTCTTCTCCTTATCTCGCCAGCATAAGGCTCAAAGAAAACCAATTCGCTGTCTTCTATTCTAACTGTAGAAATAACGTGCTGAATATAAAAAGGTGTTGATCTACCCAATAATTCTTCATTTGGATAAAGCAGGTAAATTAATGGGTATGTTTCTATTGCCCCAGCCAAATGATCCAGCGAGGGTCGGCATATTTCAATGGAATATCCACCGGAAGCAAGGTAATTTTTTAGTTTTTCTTTTTTTTTCTCGTAGCGAATACCAGCAACATATGCACGGATATTAACCTCATCAGTCCAGTCTTCTAAATCTGACTGATCTACACTCATATCATCCAATTCAAATTCCAGTTGACTATATCTTTTGGTTCCATTTACAATATCCATTACATCATTCAATACTGCGTTTCTTTGCTCAGCATCTCTGAATTGAAGAGCCAATGAAAATAATATGCTTGACAATAGACAGGATTCACTACTGTTTTGCTTAAATATCATTGCAACATCCTCAAGTGACACTGGTTCTTCGTTCATAACTGCTGTAATGCTTGTTGATATAATTTTCCACCAGTTTTTAACTGATGGCTTTATGAATGATATCTATAATTTGACTTTCATTGCTATCCAACCATTTTATTATTTCAAAATCATGACTTGCAAAATCCAATCTCCAATGCTGGCCCTTCCTGTACTTTTCAGCCGGCCAGTACATTGTTTCCATGCACCTAGTGTATATTTCATAAAGAATAATTCCGGCTTCAGCAACACGGAGCGGTGAAACGCTTGCATAACCTCGTAGAAAAGCGGTTAATTTATCATGGTTTAGCGTACCATCTCCTTCTGCACTGAATGTTGCTAAACCCCATGAAACATCATACATCCTTTCTCTGGCATTTGCATTATCAAAATCTAATATGGCACATACTCTATTTTCTTTAAACTTAAGATTTTGAGGGGCATAGTCAGCATGAACAATTACTTTTGGAACAGGGAAGTGATACATGATACCGCTCTCTGTTTCTTCACAACGAAAACCCATGCCATAGAGCCCATTTTTAATTTGAGCTAATTTTCTCTCTACAAACGGAGCGCAATCCCTAACAAACTTTCCAACTTCAGAATTATCTGTTAGTGACCATTCATAATGAACAGTAGGAACTCGCAGTTGTTTTGGGCTGTACGCCTGACGGATATGCTCGCTCCATATATCATTACCTTGAACATCCTGGCCATTTCCTTGTGGCGGGAACCTCACTACTAAATCACCCCATTGGCTTCTTATGGAGATATAATCGGTCTTTCCCTCTGTCAATCGCTGCTCAAGAATCTGACCAGACACTTCGTGAAATTTTGCCAGATTTTCTCCGGCAGAAGTGATTTGCTCCAATCCGCCGCCATACTCTTCGCCCCCAATCCACTCAAAAAGCAGATAAGGTCTGCCTTCAATTATTGCAATAGTGTCCTCAATTACTTCATCCACAGCATCAGGTTTTTCTATTGAGACTGGAACTGGCACACCGGTAAATCCAGCTTCTATCAGAGATTTGATAAAGCCCTGCTCAAATTGGACATGCTCTCTTGTTTTATCACTTACTTTAAGCGCTTTTTTGCCCTTATCTGTAACAAGCTGGAAAACATCATTATAACCGCTTCTCATAACTTCAACATCTGAGATATGCAGGCCATATGCACTTTCCAGTTGCTGTAAAATATGCCCTTCTATTTTTATCATATTTTTACGATTCTCCTTTCATACTCTTCTTTTATGTGAGTATTGCTGTCTACATTTGGCTGAAGCCTTCGCAGATGGTTTAAATCCAACCTCCCCTGCTGATATTCTTGTTCTACTCGGGATCTGAAACGATCATAGAGCATAAAGCAGATTCTAAGTTCGTTATCCCCTTCAAGACCCATGATAATATCCTGTATCATGTTAAACCCTTGTTTTCTCATGCGATAAAACTTTTTTATATCCCGCGATGGAAAATTTGTCAATAGGGCATGCTTATATTCAGAATCTCTGACTAGTCTTGCAGCGAATCTATAAACTGATTGCTCTTCAGGATGCTCTACAAAAAGTGATGGATTTGCCCGCGAAGGCAGGCTAGGAATTTCTTCAAGTCGCTGTCCTTGAAGGAGGTATGTTGACATATATGCATCAAATCCCTTTGCATTGTCTGGAATCCCTCCACGCGGAAAAGCAGCGTAATGCGTTGTTGCCGCGCCGCCATAAATTTGAATTGGAGGTTGCTTGACTTGCCTGAGGACACCTACGTTCTTTCGTGATGAGCTGATGAGCCCAAATCCGGATGCAGAGGATACAGAATAAATGCCGCTCGTCAATAGAAGCTTAGGGTGTCTTAGTAATTCTTCAATATTTGCAAATACGGAGCTTTCCTGATATGAATGAAATGTGATATCATCATCATGAAAATGAATAAACCTTTTAAGTTTAGGGTTTACTCTCTGAAGCATGCTATCCTGTTCAAGAAGCAGCTCATAACTGACATTTGTGGGCAATTTCTTGCTTTTTTCCTGATTTCCTTCAAATTCAATTATGGTTGCTGAAATGTTAATATGCTTTTCAAGTAATTGAACAATCCTTCCTGTTGTATCATCTTGACTGTCATTTATACAAATTATTAGTTCATAGGTCGTATCTTCAGGCATATTGTCAAGATCAGCAATAAGAATCCCCATATTCTCTACAATTCTATGACCGCTATTCCTTGTAGGGATAAAAACACTCACCAGATTTGTTTTTCCTCCAACAATAGTCTCTAATGGAGGACCAAAACGAGATAATGCATAATCTATGACTTCCCTACCTGTATGATATTCATGCCTCTCTACGACTGCTAATTCTTCCAGCTGGATTCTATTTTCTCTTATAGGGGGAATGGCTCTCAACAGAATTTCCAATTGAATATCTTCTTGTAATCCTTCATGAAGTGTATCTATAAATTGCTGAGCTTTTAGTGATGTTAAGCTTCTGCGTGTTTCATCATAGCTTCCTTCCACTATGCCTCTTATAATGTCATCTACTATAATGTCATCTGCTTGAAGCTCATTCATCTGAGCATCACTTCCGTTAAGCTGACAACTGCTTTCTGCTGCTCTGAAGACAAATTTTTCTCTTTAATATCGTGCATCATTACGTAAAAAAAAGATAAAGCTCCTACCTGATAAGCCATTTTCCTGAACTCTTCACTTTTGAAGCACTCAGGCATTTCGCGTCCTAATCGTTGAAACTCAATTTTAAGATTTCTGTAATATTCACTTACAAATAAACCAGATA
>JAUYPT010000025.1 GCA_030695685.1 Nanobdellota archaeon
CTGTCGATGAACGTCTTCTTGATGATATGAAGCATTGGCGGGAGCAGCTTTTGCGAAATATCAAGGCAAACAGTAAGTACAATCAGTTTGATTTTGAGGATGAACAAGAATTTATGCATGTGGAAGAAGAAGTTCAAAAATTTATCAATCGTCTTATTTTTATCTGTTTTTGTGAAGATAAAGAACTTCACGAACCATACTTAAAACAGTATCTTCACGAAAGTAGAGCCTTAAAAGCAGGTTGGCTGTTAAGCAAGATTAGGGAGTTATTTACGGATTACCGCCGGGTTTACAACAGCGATTTATTCGATAAAAGTGACTGTGATGAATTCAAAATAGATGATGATAAATTATTAGACATTATTGAGGAACTGCGAGAGCCAAAAGAAAAAGTTGCGTATGATTTCAAGAGCATTGAAGCCGATATTTTAGGAAAAACCTACGAGAACTTTATTGGGCATGTCCAGACCGGTAAAAAACGCTTTATAGAAAAAGAAGATATTGGAAAACGTAAAAAAGGAGGCATTTATTATACGCCAAAATACATTGTAGATTATATTGTTAATAATACTGTTCGGGAAGCAACGAGGGGAAAATCCTTTGAAGAGATCAAAAAATTTCGTATTCTTGACCCTGCCTGCGGTTCTGGAAGCTTCCTGCGGGTAGCTTTTGACGTGATTATGGAAGAGGCGAAGAAAGCCTTGAAAAGAGACTTAACCTACGAAGAAAAGAAAGAATTGCTGCTGAACTGTATTTATGGAGTAGATATAGATGAACGTGCAGTTGAAGTTGCTCGGTTTAATCTTTCTTTGAAATTGGCAGAAAGAGAACAAAAGTTGCCGATGCTGCGCGAGAATATCCGCATTGGCAACAGCTTGGTTGATGACAAAGAAATTGCTGGATTCAAAGCTTTCAAGTGGGAGGAAGAGTTTAAAGAAATATTTGATGATGGCGGTTTTGATGTGGTTATAGGGAATCCGCCGTATTTCTTGATGCAACCACAAAATACAGAAGAAAAAATATTAAATTATCTAAAACATAAATTTATAGTTGCACAATATAAAATTGATACTTATCATCTTTTCTTTGAGAGGTCTATATCATTATTGAAAAGAGGGGGAAACTTTGGTTTTATTAAACCAAATACCTTTTTAATGAATATTTATCTTAGTAATTTAAGAAAATTAATTTTAGATAACTGTAAAATTGTTCAAAGTATTATTATTCCTGAAGAAGTATTTCCAGATGCAAGTGTTGATACTGCAATAACTATATTACAAAAAGAGAATAATGAGAAGAAAAGAACAAGTAATAAAATAGAAATATATAAAATTAGGGATTTCCTACATAATCCTACAAAATTAACAACCATACTACAAAATTATTTCTGTGAAGCAGAAAATTATATTTTCAATATTACAGTCTCAAAAGAAGGGAGTGGATTAATTAAGAAGATTACAAAAGACACAGAATATTTAGGGAAGTTATGCAGAGTTTCTTTTGGTTTACAAACTTTAGATAAAAAAACATATGTTAAAGATAAAGCAGTTAATAAAGATTGGAAACCATGTATAAATGGGGGGGATATCTCTAAGTATAGTCTTAAATTTCATTCTCAGTACTTCCTTCATGATTTAAAAATAAAAGCAGGAGGGTGTTGGGACGATACAACTCATAACGTTCCTGAAAAAATAGTTATTAGACAGATAGGATTAACTCCAATAGCAACATTAGACACAAACCGTTTTTATTGTCTGAACACAATATACAACATTACGTCTTTAACTGAGAATTATAACTATCGTTATATACTAGCAATTCTTAATTCAAAATTAGTTCAATTTTACTGGAAAAACAAGTTCTCTGACTCTAAGATTCTTTTCCCTAAAATAAAAAAAGCTTACTTGGATATAATTCCCATAAAAATAACTAACTTATCTCAACAACAACCCTTTATCAAACTCGTTGACAATATGCTTTCTCTCAACAAACAACTCCAAGAAGAAAAAAATGAAGAACACAAGAAGAAAATAAAAAAATAAATTGAAAGAATAGACAAAGAAATCGACGAACTCGTTTACAAACTTTACGGCATCACGGAAGAAGAAAAGAAGATTATTGAGGAAAGTTTGAAATGAAAAATAGAAAATTAAATCCGATTAATATTTCATTAGCAAGATACAATGGTCAGGGGCTAATAGAAGATAAGATTTGTGATATTAAATGGGATAAAAGAGAAACACCACTAATGGTATCAAAGGAATTGGGGCATTGGCATTACCATCATTATTATGAAAACGGCAAGCTAGTTGCCCACTTGAAGAATAACAAAACCAGGGAGAAAATCAAAGCTGAAGCTGGGATTAGTAAGTCTGTATCTGAATTGATAGATAAGTTAAATTTATTGGGATAAACAGGAGGTATAAAAAATGGGATATACTGAACGAGCGGTTGGTGCTGCTATTGCTGGAGCTGTTGCGATAGTTGCAGTGTCTTTACTAGCAAAACCATTATTGGAGGCATTTTCCCAACTAGCGTTAGGAGCTACTGGTTCCACAACACTTATAGTGGGATTAATTCTTTTGGCTGTCGGAGTAGCTATCTTTCAGAAGATGACACGGCGGTAAAAGATGCTTTTTGAAATTTTAAAGAACCCAAAGAAAGCTATAAAGAATTTCTCAGGAGCAGCAAAAGAGATTGAAAAATATGTTAAAAAAACTACAAAAGAAATTGAAAAGGGATCTTTACTAGGATATTTCTATACAACAATCACCATTGTCCTTCTTGGTCTCTTTGGAATATTGGCTGTCGGTTTCATTCTATTGATAAGTAGCTTTTTCCCGGAATATATGAAATGGGCAGGAGCAGTTCTTGGTTCTCTGCCAGTTTTAGCCATAATTTATTTTGTAATTAAGCTTATAGATAAAGCGAATAAAAAAGAGAAATAACTTTATCAATAATTCACCAGTGTAACTTCTTCGGTACTAACTTCCCACGTCGGCTCTAAATGCTTTATATTCAATCCGGCTTGAAAACAAGTAGCGGTTTTATTAGAAAAGTCTACTACCACACTTCCGGGCTTAAAAGCGTCGGGTGCTTTAATTTTTTCAGCAAACCGATTTATCCTCTTAAGTTCGCTCTGGCCTAACCTGTCCCGTAGAAGATCTTTAACGACATATACGGGAACTTTTAATACTTTTAATGTCCCGTCCTCTTTTACATATAAAGTGACATCCATCAGAGCCTATTAATCAAATCAGATATTTATATTTTACTGCGATTCAGTCTGTAAGTGGCAACGTACGAAACGCCACTTAGACCATGCATGGTTTTTGCTGAAATTTCGTCTACTTCCAAATCTCGTATTCTTTGACAATAATCACCAAGAACAGGAAGAGCAATACTGCTCCTGCGAGCATGAACCATAAGCCCGGCAGCACCGCAGAGTCACGGATAGATACATACATCCCCCAGCCCATGACGATAAATCCCAGCCAGAGGAATTTATCTAATACTAACTTCATCACGTCAAATTCCTGCTGTTCCGTCATGCGCTTTTTGTGGCGGGCCATCATGCTCAATTAGGATGTTTTTATGAAGAAGGTTCTTTCGTCGTAGAGCGTACCATCTTCTTGCACGACTTTTACTTTATACAAATAATTGCCACTCCTCGTGGGAGCGGTAATCGTCACGGGAATGACGCGTGCTTCTCCGGCTTTAAATGAAACCAATGAATTGTCCCAGAGGAGAACGCTACTTGTTTCATCCGTTCCACCGACGGGAACAAAAGCTAAAGGCTGCGCTGGGGAAAATGCTTGAAAACCAGCTTCAGTATTCGTATTTACCCAAAACTGTACTTGCAAACTAAGCGCTGTATCTTCCGTATTTTTTACTCCAATGGCCTGCACCGATTCTTCATTGGTTTCCAACGCTAATTGCGTTGCCGGAAAGCTTAATTTTTTGTTGCCCGTGCGTAAATCATCGAGAATTTGCTGGCGAATCTGCTCCTGCACCGAACTAGCAGTCTCTTCTATGGTTTTGAACTGGCTGCGGACAAATCCCAAACCCAGCCCGAGAACGACAAAGGCAATAACAACGATGACGATAACTTCAATGGATAATGACAGCGAACCTTTTTTATTCATCCCGGCACCTCTTTTTGAAAGCTAATAAGAAGACAATCATTTAACATTTAAAAGCTTTTCTGCGCGGGGGGGGAGAATCTCCTCCATGAAGAGAGAGAATTCTGTATTTAAACTAGCGTATGGTGACAAAGAAAGCCTTTTCATCATAAGGCGGCACGTTGGAAAGAGCATCTTCATCCACAATGAAAAGTTTTGCCAGATAAAGCCCCGGTGCCCCTATGGCTATGACTTTTGATTCTTTTTTCTTTAGGTGCACTTCAGTCGGGATAGATGACTTTTGTTGAGCTTCCCCAAGCTCGAAAAGAGTTTGCTGCTCTAGGGATACGTCAATCTTCGGGTCAAAGGTTCCAAACGAACTCCAGTTCGTTATAAACCAAATCCCTAAACTAAGAACAACAAGTATGATGCCAATAACAGCAATAAAGGAAGACGCGTGAAACCCCTTGTTTATCTCTCAAAGCTATTTACAAACTACCAATAGCTTCCAAAATTTTTTTATGTCCTTTCACCAGATCATTAAATCTCCTTATTTCTTCCACGACAATTTTATATCGTTGCTTATCTTTCAAATCTCTTGAACGCTTTGATTTTTCCATGTTTGATCCACTCTTTTATTTCCTCAGCAGTATAATATTTTTCACGTATCCCCAGCATTACGTCAGCTTGTTTAGGATCATCTTCTATATTAAACTTCCCTCCATTTTCTTTCAAAAATTCTTTTGCTACAACAAACGCCGTTCTTCTGTTTCCGCTAGCAAAGGGGTGTAATTGAATTATTCCTTTCAACAAGCAGACAGCTTTGTCATATAAATCCCCATCCAGCTCTTTACAACTCTTGATAATGAGGTCTAATTTTCCACTGCTGAGAACCGCTGGTCGATCTGCTCTCTTTACTTTTATTAGTATAAGAGCTAAGACATTATATTCAATAATTCTCTCCACAGTGGGATATTTTATCTCTTACTCCCATGGCTAAAAGAAATAACTTGGAAATTATAAATCTAACGAAGAAACTGCCATTTAATGCTGTAATTAAAATGGACATAAAAACGTATTGATGCCCCGGAAGATATATTCACTCCTCTTCATCCGAAAATGGCCCCTGCAGCGAGCCTTCCGAATCGTACGGAATGGCATTTTCATACTGTACCGGTAGGGGTGCTGCTTCCCGGCGAACCGTAATGCCATAATTCTTTTCGGCATCGTCCAGAATGCTGGTGATGCCTTCGGCAATGTTCATGTTCTGGCCAGAGATAAAATAGGCGACCGTAACGCCAACGTAATGGAGATTTCCATCATAGACGGCAAACGCCGGCCCGCCGCTATTCCCGGGGCTGATGGGGCTAGTCAGGGTAAATTCATAATCCTGCAGGATACTGTTTGCAGTAAATTCGCTGACATTGCTCACTTCCCCTGCAGAAAGGAATCGGCCTTGCATGAGAGAATAGCCAACGGCATAGATGAAATCTCCAGGTTCCAGAACCGCAGAATCACCTAAGCGCAGATGCGGGCTTCGGGCCAGCGAGGGCAATTGATGGCTTATGGGGAGACGCAAAAAGGCATAGTCCGGCCCCGGATAACGCCCGCTTTCGCTCAGTTCACCAGAAGAATAGTCTGGACAAGCAACACCTAATGTTTCAACCCCACCGACGGTAATGCGCACGCTCACTCTTTCAGCCGTCCCGACGGTGAGCAATTGCTCTGCAAAGCCCTGCGAGAGCTCCAAGGAGAGTGAGGGGATTTGCGACTGCTCGTCGAGATACAGGTATTGCATAGTTTGGGGTGCATCAATGACATGATACGCCGTCACCGCAAATTCATCATTCAGCACCAGACTCGAGCCGGCTTTGCGCATAGTCTCGATAGATTCACTGCCATCCGGCAGCAGAACCCGGTATTTGGCTTCGACAAAGACGGGCTGTGTTACCTGTCTTGCTTCTTCCCGCGCTTCGTCAGGAACGGAACGAGCGGTGTGGTCAAATCCTCCGTTGATGGGCGGTACATCCAGCCCCGGAACCCATTCCCGAGACTGCAGGGCACAGGAAAAAAAAGCGCTGCTCAGGAGAGCACAGAGTGTAGAAGATTTTAATCGCATATCGCCCACCTCTTTTCTGACAATGGAGAAGGAATGGTTTTTAGTTATATAAATGGTGTGTATGATGCAGTATAACTAATGGGGGATATAATCCCCTGGTTCGTCATCAGAAAATAAACCGAAAAAGAAGGGGAAATAGCATATCCCGAAAGAGAAAGCTGAGATACGCCAGCAAAAAAGCGGGCACAAACGGAATGCCTTCGCGGATGCAGACGCTCGTCTGTTTTCCTTTGGCTGCGAGATGGCGCAACGCCCAGATGTCTTCCCGCTCCAATGTTTTGGTGCTCAGCACTTCGCCACGCTTAACGGTGATCGTTTCCGCCAGCCAGTCGCCAGGCGTAAGTTTCTCGACGGGAATCTGCTTTAAGCAGCAGCGCTGCTCGATGGTTGCCACAAACGTCATAAGATAGAAAAAGATCAGAACAAAAAGGGCGAGTGTCCAGGCCAGCGAGAGATACACGCCGACGAAGAGCAGGGGAAGAACTGCTGCCCAGGAGAAGAGATGCCAATTCTTATAGGCATGCAACTGCTGGCGAAAGGCGGGTAGGAATATCTTTCTTTTTTTGATCGCAAGAACACTTAGCCAGCATAAGCCATACAAAGCGCCGGCAAAGAGCAACGCGAGGAAAAAAAGCAGCAGGGAAAAGCTCTGCATGCTGAACGGCAGCGGAATGCCAATGACCGTGCCTAGGCCGATGAGCAGTTTGCTATCGCCGCCGCCCCACTGGTGCAGGCGGTAGAACAGAAATGCCAGCAGGAACATTGCGGCAAAGCCGAGAATACCGGAGAGGAGGATCTGCCAGCCGAAAGCCACCGAGAAAATGGAGCGGATTCCTACTGCTCCGAGGATAAGGCCGTAACTCAGCCAATCCGGAACTTCGCGGGTTCGCAAATCGGTATAGGAAGCAACAGCTAAGGCGCTTAACGCCAGAACGCTCAGGATGAGGGCGAGCATTATTGGGAGAAAAGGCGGGAAAGTATATTAAGGTAGTGTTGGAGGGTACGTATTAAGTTTCCTCGTTACCTTTTTTAAGTACTCGAAAAAACCTTTAAATTCATTGGATATTCTTGTTTCATGGAGAAAAAAGAATTGCGACAGTTGAGCAAAAACCAACTTATTGAGATC
>JAUYPT010000040.1 GCA_030695685.1 Nanobdellota archaeon
AAAAAGATTATCGATGCTTTTAGAATTCTTAAAAAAACAAAAATGCAGGTCTCTGGAAACAGTATTATCGGTTTTCCAGGAGAGACAAGAGAGATGATTTTTGATACCATAGAAATCAACAGGCAGATTGACCTTAACAATAATATGATTCATGCTTTTACACCTTATAGAGGCACAAGCCTTTACCAAATCAGTGTTGAAAGAGGGTACATTGACACCGAACATCTTTCTGGGGACTATAGATCTGATTACACCTTAAATCAACCGCATATAACAAAAGAAGAAGTTCTTGGACTGCAACGGACGTTCAACTTATATGTCAAATTTCCGAAAGAGATGTGGCCCGAGATTAAAATTGCTGAAAAATTTGATCAGGAAGGCAATACAAAATTTGAAGAGTTAAGCAGGATTTTTAAAGAAAAATATTTTAAGAACCCCGGCGAAAGATTAATGTGAAATTGTAGATCTCAGTTTAAGCTATTTATTAAATATATTATTTTCAACTTATTCGATACAGAATTTTCTTCAGTTCCCTTTCCGTTAATACACGGAGATTATTCCTCACCCTTTCAGGGTTGAAGCCATTCTTAACGATTAAATCAATGTCTTCTTCTGTGGTAAGTCCTAGCTTATGCAGGCGGCGCTCTAAGCCAATAGTATCCATTAATGCACACCATTGATGATTAAAATCATCCGGAGAAGTAACGCCTGCCATAGCCATCAGCTCCTGCATCGTTTTTTGTGTATGAGCAAGACCTCGTCCATCTAAGCAATCATCATCGTTTACACCTGCATTGTAGACAAACATTTCGCCTAAAGTCAAGGCCACAGCATGGCCATGAGGCACATTAAAGTACGATGTAAATGGGTATGAAATAGCATGGCAGGCTGTTGTTTTCGAGATGTTAATCGCCTTGCCAGCCAGGTTCGCTGCTTTCATCATTGATTCCCGTGCTAATGGCGTTGGATTATTAACCGCCACAGGAAGGTTTTTCCATATGAGGGGAATCGCTTCCCCAGCATATTGTTGTGATTCTTCTGTAGAGTAAACAGACCAGTAGGATTCGATTGCCTGACATAATGCATCCATGCCCGTAGATGCAGTAATTTTTGCAGGCAGATTGTAGGTTAGTGAAGGGTCTAAAACAACATAATCCGGCAGCATCCATTCGGGATGGGCGAGAGAATATTTTTTCTTATCGATGTAAACAACGGCAAAATGTGTTGCTTCGCTGCCTGTGCCTGCCGTAGTAGGAACAGCAATAAAAGGTTTTCCCGGCTTCTTCAAAGATAATTCTTTGGTAATGTATCTTGTAACTTTATCCGATGAGCCATATATCTGCGCAGTAAGAATATTAATGGATTTGGCAATATCCAGTGTGCTGCCGCCGCCGATTGCTAGTACAAGGTCGCATTCCTTTTCTTTGAAAAGGGAAATACCTTTCCGAACATCGTCCAACTGAGGATTAGCCGAAAAATCGTTAAAGTGAGTAACATCATACGATGCCAGCAAAGGTTCCAGCGTATCCTTCAGCGAAGATTGATAAAAAAAATTCCCGGTGACAAGAAAAATGTTGAATGGATTTTCATTAACTGTAAGAATATTTTCAAGAAAATGAATACTCCCTATACCGCTGTATTGCTGCTGAATTTTAGTTTTCATGACTTATTTCCTCATTCATTTTCTTACAAAAGACATAAAATCTGTTTTATTTTCATGGGGAGTTCGTGTCGGTCTTCCCAGCTCTTTGCGTGCTCCTTTATTGCAGCGTATTTCTAGCAATACTGGCCCTGTTGTTTCTTTCAGCTCTTTCATCTTTTGGTATATTTCATCCACTGTTGCTGCAGTTATTGCTTTTGTATAACCGCTGGCAGTAGCAATTTCAAGGAAATCTACAACGTCCGCTGCCGTCGGTTGTCCACCGACCGAATCGTGCGCAAAATTATTGAAAATTATATGTTTTAAATTCTGTGGCTGTAATTTTCCGATGGTAGAAAGAGCACCAAGATGCATTATCGCCGCGCCATCGCCGTCAAAACAGTAAATAGTCCTATGGGAATGCTGCAAAGCTATGCCTAAAGCAATAGAAGAAGAATGGCCCATGGAACCTACTGTCAAAAAATCCTTGTTATGGTCGTGCCCTGATGACTTTCGAAATTCAAATAATTCTCTGGATGTTTTACCGGTTGTGGCAACAACAAGATCAGCAGGATCTAACAGAGAAGTTACAATTTTAAGCGCTTCTTCCCGGACCAAAGGGAAATTAGTCTCAGTCTTAGTTCTTAAGGAATAGGATTCAAATGTTCCCTCTCTCACAACAATAGCGTAAGGAGTCTTTTCCGTTGCCAGATGGTGAGATGCTTTCTGAACAACTGTCATTGCTTCTTCTTGATTCTCTGGAAGAATTTCATACGGTATCTCCAAAACAGCCAATAATGGCAGCGTAATTCTTCCCATTTTACAATGCTGCGGCTCGTCATGTTTCCCCGGTTGCGCACGCCAGCCAATGATTAACAGAAGAGGAATAGAATAGACTTCCTTATCAGTAAGCGACGTCAATGGATTGATGCAATTTCCTAATCCAGAATTTTGCAGATAAACCACGCCACATTTGCCAGTAGCAAGATGATATCCGGCGGCCAAAGCGATGGCATTGCCTTCGTTGGCAGTGATGACATGGTTTTCCTTTGACGTGTTATCAGTAATATAAGCACAGAAATCTTTGAGCAGCGAGTCAGGAACGCCGGTGTAAAATGTCAGCCCTTCTTGTTGAAATAAATTAAATATCGTTTGCGGGGCAATCATTGTTTTAATAAATAAAAATAGGTTTATAAAAGTGATGAAAAAGATGTATAGTGCACGAGGTTACATTTACCTAAAAAAAGTTGTATCAGCATACTTTTCTCTTACTCGTCGAGAATCGCCTAACGCGAAATCCGTAAGAATTTTTACATACTTTTCCATTCTTACAGCGCCGCCGCCTAACAAAGCTTGACCAAGCGGTTTCATTTCTTGTAACGTATCTCCTTTTGTGTATCGTACCAAAACATCATCTGTAAATCGTGATGTAAAATCAGCATCGATAGTTTCAGGAATAAATGTTTCCTGGCCATTTTCAAGAAGATCGACAATAGTAAGGGTTAGTAAAGGAAGGTTGTCCTTGCCGCCTAAATACACAGAAAAATTTTCTTCTATTGTTTTGTATGCTAAAGGGCCATCACCTTGCAATATTTCAATCATGCCTGTGTAGGATTCTTGTTTTGGAAAAGGCTTGCCATCCGCCATCAGCTTGGCAATGCCAATATAATCGCAATGTAAAGCAATTTCGTTCGCGATAGTGTCAATTCCCCGCGCCATAGCTATAAAGTATAAATCAAGTTCTTTTGAATTTTGACTGCCTTTACTCCAATCACTAAAAGTAGCATTAAAATCGTGAATTGTGCCGTATGCCCGCGCATCCTCAGGATGCGGCAGATTTAAAGAATCCTCATACTTCTTTTGCAGTTGAATAACAGCTGAACTAAATATTTTCCCAACTCTAACACAATGGAGGAAATAGCCTTCAGGGTTGCCGATTTGCGAATCTTTATGCCGTACGACTGCTTCTATTTCCTGATTAGAAACGCTTCGGGGACTTTCAGCAAATTTGTGCAGGATCTCGTCTACTCTCTGCTCAAAGTCAGTTTTAGGACTGCCAGCAATTATATTTGGTGAAACAAGGCCCGTTAAAGCTTTTTGGGCATCAGTTTTTATTTTTTCATTTCGCATTTTTTAAAACTCACCAGTTTATAAGATTGATATTTTTCTTCACATTATTTTATTTATAATAACTATTAAACATTAATACAGAACAAATACAGAAGAAGCTAAATCTTATTCCTCCCTTCTTTGTTAAACCAGGGCGTTAATTCACCAATAGCACGATTGACGTTCTCTTTGCCTATCAAGGATAATTCCCGCTGCGGTTCACCGGCGATTCGTCCGCCAATTCTCAAAAGAAGTAATTTTCCATCTTTACCTCTAAAATTATGAGGGACAAAAGGCTTAATGTAAAAAGAATCATCCTTCCTAATAGGAGTGCCATGACATGAGCCATTAGCTTTCCAGTTAAGGTATACAATTTCATCTCCTAGATTATACCCATACTGATGCAAGCCGACTTTGAACTCAAGATTTTCAGTTTCATGATTATCATTAATAATATTCACTTCCAACGATTTGGAATGAGGAAGATGGCGTGTTCCCGCAAGCTCCACTAATTTGTAGGAAGGATTTTCAGAAGGGTATTTCCATTCGTGGGAAAATCCATATTTTTGGACGATGACTTTCTGCTCTAAAAAATCTGGGGGCAGCAATTCTCTAACATCAATATTCAAGGCAGAAGCAATCAGTTCGAGATTACTTTTAAGCGGCATGACTTCCCCGTTCTCGTATTGGCTGAAAAAAGAAACGGGCAATTTTGTCCTTCGCGCCAATTCTTCATAATCAAGACTCGCAGCTTCCCGATGAAAACGGATCAAAGAAGCTATTGCCTTTTCCCGGCTGGAAAAATCTAAGGCATAGTGTGCAGCCAATTCTGGACCAAGTGCAGATAATTCTTGTTGCGTTTCTCCAGCAAGTTTGTTGCCATACGTCAAGGCAAGAATAAGACCATGTTCACCGTGTTCATTTTTCCGTGTGGCAAAGGTGTGAGGCACAAATGGTGTGATGTACATAGAATCACCAGTATTCATTACCGCTACTTCCTTATTTCCATTTTCTCCTTTATAATAAAAATTAACTGACCCTACAAAATACGTAAATTGATGTAAAAAGTGGCCATTATTCCACTGTACCACAGGATTGTCCGGATCATTATCATCTACAATACATAATTGCTTAATCCATTCCGGCCGAAACTGGGCTACTGTGCTCACAACCGTATCTCTATACTCATAATAGGATTGAACAGCACGTTTTTTCACCCGACTTGTTTTTTGAGAATCTTCCCTGCGCATTACTTTGACACCATCATGACAATCATCACGAAGAACATACAAATCACGCACATTAATATCCAGCGTCTCGGCAACACGCCTTATAAAATCATGTGGCATTTCTTTTTCACCGTGTATATAAGAATCTATTTTTTTCACAGGAACACCAAGCATTTCTGCCAGATCTTTCTGCTCTAGCTTAAAATCATTGAGAATGCCTAGAAGATTATATCCCATTCGTCGATAGTAATCCTTATGTTCGTTCCAAAAAAATTCAGATTCGTAAATACTCATTTTGACAAGCCCCCATTAAAACGCTTTTCCTTATTTTTAATATCTGAAAATCCAACCAAATCAAAAATCTCATCAACAGAACTGCAGTGTTCTTCTGCTTCCAATGATCTTCCGTGAAGAAGGATAGATTTACAGACAGCCTGCATTGCCCTAATCGTTGCCCGCATCAAGTGGTTAGCATGAATCACAACATTGAAACCTGCGTTTTGTAATTCTAATTCCGTCATTGTATTGTACGTTGTTGGAACACAGACAAGCGGCTTTGTAATTCCAATCTCTTTTGTCAATTGATGATACCGCTGCGCAAATTCCATTACTTCCTGCGGCGATTTTGATTTGGAATGAATCATAATCCCATCAGCACCAGCTTCCAAATAGTGCCGTGCCCGTTCAATAGCATCATCAACACTCTTGCCGGCAATTAAACTTTCAATCCTAGCAATAATCAGAAAATCATTGGTTAATAAAGCATGTTTCCCCCGCCGAATTTTATTGGCAAAAACACGGGGATCTTCCTGCGTTTGATCGGATTCAGCATCTAAGCTATTTTTTTTAGGATAAATCTTATCCTCAATAATAATGGCAGAAGCACCTAAACTTTCTGCCTTTTGGATAAAATATTCAAAAGCGTTCGGATCCCCACCAGTATCACCATCAATAATGATAGGCATATTCGTTGCTTCCATGATTTGGCTGACAGTATGCAATCTGGAATCCATACCCATGATTTCGATATCCGGCTGCCCTTTTACTGCTGATTCCGTCAAGCTGCTGATCCATAAAGCATCGAAGGCAACTTTTTTCTCACTGAGAATAGCATTATTGGCAACGATAGCACTGATGCCACTATGAGCTTCTATGACACGAATAAAACCAGTTCCATTCAATTTCTGTTTCAGCAATCCACGCCGATGTTCCGGCGTTACTTTTGCGGTAGTAATGGTACCGCCCGCTTTTTTCAAATCTTCAATGGTATCAATTTCCCGCCAGCCGCCATTGATGACAACAGGATTAACATTATAACCTCTGTCAATAAGCTCCTGAAAAATATCAGTAAGATATGCTTTGGAAACACTCTGCGCCTTTTGAAATGGCCTCTCTTTATATTTTTCTACAACATCATGATAGGTTTGTTTCAGGATTTCACAGCCTTTTTTTGTGAATTTGGCCATGCCAATGAATTCGCCATTGGATTCTGCAGCGGTAAGGTGTTTTCCTATTTTTTGAATGGTGTTATTGCTACAGTAAACGTTCTCTGCCTGTTCCACAGGATGAAGCTTACGATCAACATAATTCTGCAGCCAATCTTCATCAACAACAACATTGATATCGCCTTCTGCTGCCAGCAGTTTTTCGACAACATTTTTTTCGAAGAGGATATCAGAATACAGAACAATGACATCATCATTAAGCTCTTTCTCCGCATAAAAGAGGGAAGCTAAAATATTATTGCGGTGATAGTCATCATTATAATAGGCTTTTGTTCCGGGATAATTAATCTGTTCTTTCATGAATCCTTTGACGATAGAAATATCAGTCATTCCTAATTCCTTAAAAATATCCAGTGCATGCTCAATAATTGGTTTTCCCCGCACATGAACTTTACATTTGGGCATATCTTTTGTCAAATGAAGCAGCCGAGTGCCCATTCCTGCAGCAATAAGAATAACTTTCATCATTTCAATGCCAATAAGCCCATTTTTTCAATGAGTTTTTTAAAAGTAAGAGTTTATAACTTTTATGAATAATACTGCCTGAAAGAATTGCTTTTTCAGAAAGGTTATAAAGTTATTACAGTAATATGTTTTGACAACTTTGTTGGATTATACCATGGATAAAAAAGTATATGTAGGATTAAGTGCAGATCTTGTTCATCCCGGCCATTTAAATGTCATTAAAGTTGCGCAGGGATTAGGTACAGTGATTGTCGGTCTATTAACTGATAAAGCAATCGCCAGTTACAAACGACTGCCATATATGTCGTATGAACAACGAAAAATTGTTGTTGAAAACATCAAAGGAGTAGACGAAGTTATCCCGCAGGATACGCTTGATTACGTGCCAAATCTACAAAAGATAAAACCAGATTTTGTGGTTCATGGTGATGACTGGAAAACAGGAATCCAGAAGGAAGTCCGCCAAAGAGTTATTGATACGCTTCAAGAATGGGGTGGAAAATTAGTAGAGCCGCCGTATACTGCTAATATTTCTTCTACAAAGCTGAATTCAGCCCTCCGAGAAGTAGGTACAACACCGGATATCCGGCGGCAACGCCTGCGCAGGCTTTTGGATGCCAAGCCAATCGTACGCGTTTTAGAAGCGCACAATGGCTTGACGGGATTAATTGTGGAGAATACATCTATTATCCATAACAATAGTAAAAAAGAATTTGACTGCGCCTGGATCAGCAGTCTAACTGATTCTACTGCCAAAGGCAAGCCCGATATTGAAATTATTGATTTTAGCTCGAGAATGGACACCATCCATCACATTCTGGAAGCAACAACAAAACCATTGATTGTTGATGGAGACACCGGCGGACTGCTGGAACATTTCCCCTATATGGTCAGAACCATGGAACGCCTTGGTGTTTCTGCTGTCATTATCGAAGATAAAATAGGATTGAAAAGAAATTCCCTTTTTGGCACTGAAGTTCAACAGAATCAAGATAGTATTGAGAATTTTTCCAGAAAAATTATCACTGGCAAAAAGGCGCAAGTAACAACAGAATTTATGATTATTGCACGGATTGAAAGCCTTATTTTAGGGAAGGGATTAGACGATGCATTAAAACGAGCACAAGCATATATTGCTGCCGGCGCTGATGCGATCATGATCCACAGCAATAAAAATACGCCTGACGAAATTCTTGCCTTCTGCCAACAGTATAAAAATCTGGATCAGAAAGTACCGCTAGTAGCAGTTCCCTCCACCTACAGCCAAATTACAGAGAAAGAACTGGCAGATGCTGGTGTGAGTATGGTTATTTATGCCAATCATCTGATACGAAGCGCGTATCCTTCGATGATTAAGACTGCTAAAACCATTTTACTGCACGAACGAGCGGCAGAAGCGGAACAGTATTGCGCTCCCATCAAAGATATTTTGAATTTAATTCCCACAGAAAAAGAGCAATAACGTTTTAATTTATTTGATTGTACTCTTGGTCTACTTTCTTAAACGTTCGAAAGATAGATATTAATTTTCGAATCAGATCGCCGAAGAAAATAAAAGTATAAATAATAACCATAATGTGTGATAATCCAACTACTACTCCTATAAACAGAAAGTTAAAAGGGCATTGGATTCGAATAAAATCATCCCAACGGGCTTGTTTTCTCATTGCATAGTCAAAATGTTTGTTAATTAAATCCCGATCCTTTTCCTTAAACCAGAAAGGATTAATTGCTAAAATTCGATTATACCAATACGAAA
>JAUYPT010000043.1 GCA_030695685.1 Nanobdellota archaeon
AAATAAGAAGAGCATTTAAAAAGATATTTATCATTTTTAAAGAGTTAAATTTAAAATAAACAGTAGAATTGAATTTGACAATGACACTCCGAAAAATAATAGTAACTGTTGTAGGCCATGTTGATCACGGCAAGACATCACTCTTAGATAAAATTAGAAAGTCTGCTGTTGCCGCCAGTGAAGCCGGTGCTATCACACAGGCGATCGGTGTTTCTATTATTCCACTAGAAACAATCAAAAAGATCTGTGGAAAATTGCTGGATGTCTTCAAAACTCCTCTTACGGTTCCAGGTTTATTAACTATTGACACGCCCGGCCATGCTGCCTTCACCTCCTTGCGAAAACGGGGCGGCAGTTTAGCTGACATTGCTATTGTTGTCATTGATATTACTGAAGGATTTAAGCCGCAGACGATCGAATCGATTGAAATTTTGAAAGCAAACAAAGTTCCATTTATCGTTGCCGCCAATAAGATTGATCTTCTCCCGCAGTGGAAATATGATACCACAAAATTCCTGCTGGAAAATGTAGCATTATTAGATTATACAATACAAGGTGAATTTGAAAAGAAAATGTATCAATTGGTTGCTCAATTTCAGGAGTTAGGGTTAACTGCAGAACGGTTTGACCGGATTTCAGATTATACCAAACAAATTGCCGTTATTCCCGTTTCTGCCCAGACAGGGCAAGGCATACCAGAGTTGTTAATGGTATTGACAGGATTAGCCCAAAAATATCTGGAAAAAAAATTAGAGGTCGAGGAAAAAGGACCATGCAAGGGAACAATCCTGGAAGTGAAAGAAGAAAAAGGGCTTGGAACGACAATCAATGCGATCATTTACAATGGCACATTGCGCGTTAATGATACTATTATTATCGGAAGCATCGAGACGCCGATTGTAACCACAGTACGAGCATTGCTGGAGCCAGCAGAATTGAGCGAGATGCGGGATAAAAAAAGTAAATTCAAAAATGTCAAAAGTGTTACTGCCGCTACTGGTGTTAAAATCTCTGCTCCATTATTAGAGGAAGCTGTTGCCGGGATGCCGCTGCGAAGCTGTGCCGGTACAGAAGATGAGATTACAACATTAAAACAAGAGGTAATGGAAGAAATTAAAGATGTTGTCATCGAAGAAAGTGACAATATCGGCGTCATCATCAAAGCTGATACCATTGGCGGATTAGAAGCATTACGAATTCTCTTGGCAGAAAAGAAAATACCTATTTCCTCCTCATCCCTTGGCAATGTCATGAAAAAAGATCTTTCCAAAGTAGAATCAATGAAAGAAAAAGATCCCTTCTATGGATTGCTGCTGGGATTTAACGTCAAAGTTCAGCCCGGCATTGAAGAGTATATCAAGGAAAAAGGAATAAAGATTATTATCCACGAGGTTATTTACCAAATCATTGGCGACTATGAATCGTATGTTGCTGCTCTCAAAAAAGAGGTTGAAGCCAAGAAAATTGCCTCGTTAGTTCGCCCGTGCAAGCTGCTGATTTTAAAAGGCTATATCTTCCGGCAAAACAACCCTGCTGTCGTTGGTGTTGAAATCGAAATCGGCAAAATAAAAACAGGCGA
Organism: Nanobdellota archaeon; assembly: GCA_030695685.1. Classification (GTDB taxonomy): domain Archaea; phylum Nanobdellota; class Nanobdellia; order Woesearchaeales; family GW2011-AR9; genus JAUYPT01. Next base: position 1,580 of record JAUYPT010000043.1, read on the forward strand.
TCCGATCATGAATGCGGCAGGGAAAAGAATTACTGCCGTGAAGAGCATGAAAGAAGGTGAAGATTTTGTTACCGTTGCAGAACAGGGCAAGCAGGTGGCGATGGCAATGGATGGTGTAACCGTCGGTCGGCAGATTAACGAAGGTGATTTTTTATATACCGACATTCCTGCAGAAGATTTCATCAAATTAAAAGAGCTCAAGAAATACCTTTCCACAACGGAGATGGCAGTATTAAAAGAAATTGCTGAGATTAAACGAAAAGAAAATCCAGTCTGGGGAGTTGGATAAATGACAGAGTATAACAATAAGTCTACTGAGGAATTATACCAAGTAGCAATTACGGTAACGACACAAAGCCTTAAACTTGTAGAAAAAAAATTAGCAGAATTAAAATCTTTAGAGAGTCTGCTGGTGCGAGAATTAGCACAGGACAGGAAACACCTGAAATTAATAGTTTCAAATGATGACAATGCAAAAATTAAATATCCTTAATACCCGAGAAATTAAAAAAATTAAAGAAAAAGTGAGTGAGGAGTTTGGCTATTTTCCGGAAGAAAAGTATGCCTACCTTCAAAATGATAAAGGAAAACTTTTTCTCATTACGAGAGATATTGCTAAAATAGAACTTCAGAACCTTAAGATTGACCGGGTTGGCCTCTATTTTGCGGAAGTCAAAGAAAATGAAATCAGGTTAAGCAAGGAAGGGGCGCAGCTGCTGGCAGAGGAAGCACGGAAAAAGAATAAAAAATTAAAAAATGTTGTTGATTTAACAAAAGAGGAAGTTAGATTCTATTTTACCGGCAAAGATCTGGAGAAAGATTTAGGAGATAAAAATCGTTTTGTGCTGTTAGAATATAATCATGACATTTTTGGCTGCGCGAAGTATAAAGACCATACCATTCTTAATTTCCTGCCCAAGATTCATCGGGGAGAGGTTATTATATAACTCTTTTGAATAGTACTCTGTGATATAAGAACGATAGCAATACTCTATATACACTTACCATTACACCCTTTCGACATCTTTCTACAATATATGTTTCTATCTCTAAATCTTTAAATAGGGTATACTATCATACAGAAACATCATCGTGAGGGGTGTAGAGAATATGAAAAAAGTAATCGTAGCCGCAGTTTTAGTGTTATTACTGTTTCTAATAGGATGTAATTATAGATCAGCAAATAAGCAAAATGATAATGCCATTGCAGATGAAGATAGTCTTATTGATGAAATTGCTCAGATTGAAGCAGAATTAAAAGCAGAAGAAATAGCAGTGGAACAGGAAGTGAAAGAAGAAGTAGTTCTGCCAGAATTAAGCGACCAGCCGTCGCAAAAAGAAGTTATGGAAAATGAAATGCAGGTTGTAACAGTGAAGGAAAATGAACGCGTTTCTCTCAAGCCAAAGATTAATGATGCTGATGGAGATCCAATTACATTCACTTTTTCCCAGCCGCTCAATGAACAAGGAGAATGGAAAACAAATCATGGTGATGCAGGAGAGTATGTTGTTTCACTTTCAGCTACCGACGGTGTTTTAACAACGACAAAAAATATTAAACTAGTTGTAGAAAGAGTCAATGTCGCGCCAGTTATCAGCCCTGTCCAGGATATTACTGTTCCTGAAGGTGAAATCGTTAATTTTAAGCCTACTGTGACCGATCCTAATGGTGATAGTGTTTCCGTAACCGTCAGCGAACCTCTGAAAAGCGCTACCTTCACAACTGACCATACCAGCGCCGGACAATATAAAATTAAAGTAACAGCTAACGATGGAGAATTAGAATCAGAAAGTATGTTTACAGTAACTGTTACTGATGTTAATTCTATCCCAGTTATCGCTGATCTGAGCAGTATACAGGTTAAAGAAGGAGAAACTGTTACCATTCAACCGACTGTAACCGACCTTGACAATGATGCGATTACAATAACTGTCAGCGAGCCAATAGGCAATGATGGCGTCTGGGAAACAGGCTACCAAGACAATGGTGAGTATACAATTACAATCACTGCCAACGATGGTAAAGATACTGTTACCAAAAATGTAGCCTTGGTTGTCACTGATGTCAATGTCGCGCCGGAAATTGTTGATATCATTGTTGAGAAGAATTAATTTTTTATTTTCTTTTCTTAAAAAGTTAACCATAAAAGAGAGAAAGATATGAA
>JAUYPT010000050.1 GCA_030695685.1 Nanobdellota archaeon
CAATTTGGACACAGCAGCAGCAACAAAGATTATTGCTCATGTCAAGCCAAAATTGGCAATCTTAACCCATTTCGGATTAGAGATGTTAAAAGCCGACCCGCTTAATGAAGCACGGGAAATACAAAGAATTACCGGCGTGCAGACAATTGCCGCCAGCGATGGATTGACAATCACACCGGAAGGGCAAGGCTATAAGTCACCGGTGAAAGGGTATAGTTAAATAATAGTACTTCTTCTTTTGATTTTTAGATTACGAGTTGACTAAATATATATGGATAATATAAAAAATTTAGATGAAGTCATTGATGAAGCCCTGTGGGAATTTAGGGCTATAAACGCAGGAATTCTTCCTACACAAATTGTAACCCACCACAGTGAACATTATTACAGTATCCACTATGACCGCGACAACGTTGATCTATGGATTGAACAGCAAAAGTTACTGGAACGAAAGAAAAAAAGAGATGTTTATGATGGTAATGTATCTTTATTAGAAAATAAGAAGGGAGAATTATCGTCTTGTCAAGATGGAAATCTTAGTATTATAGGTGATGCTACAATACGTGAACAAAAATCCTTGCTCACTAAAATCAAACAATTATACCAAGCAGCCAGACAATACCTAAGCCGATAAAACACCCAGCAGAAATAAACGGCATTGCCGGATAGAATTTTTTTTCCTGACTATTCCACAGCAAAACCGCTAATCCCAGCGCTGCAAAAGGAGGAATAAGTAAACTCTGCCATAAGCCCATTTCTTTTAAGACAATACCGGCAAAAATCAAGGGAAAACCAATATCGCCGCCGCCAAGAATTGCAGTCCGTACTTTAAGCGCTGCTTTCTTCACCCGGGAATTTTTTGATGCAGGAAGGAGATGTTTCCCTGTCAAAGAGGATTGGTAGGGAATAAATAACCCTGCAAACAATTTTGCTTTCGCCTGTGATTTTGCTAATGTAATCATATGTTTTGATTTCCAGACAGCATAGGCATCATACAGAGCAATCAGGATCAGCAAAATAATACCGGAGAAAAGATTGAAGACTGGAACAAAAATAACCGCTAAACCTCCGTACATCAACACTTCCGTACCGTTTTGAATCCATAGATTTGGCCTTAACAATTTCCATAATCCCAACAGCAGTGCAAGAAAGAATGAAGTAATGGGTGATAGTACTGAACCAAAAACCATAGTCAAGGAAAAAACAACCGCTACCAAAAACCAAAGCCGAATGATCCAGATCCAATTATGCTTCATCAGAAACAGGAAAAGAATCGTTCCGACAAGGATAGATAATAGTATGGAAATATAGGAAGTTGTTTCCTGCAATGGCGGCCGTTCGCCGATGGGCAGTTCTTTGAAAACAGTTTTGCCTTCTGCTGCACTTCTATCAGTATCAATATAATTGTAGACTACTGCAAGGCCAATAAATTGTGCTGCCAAAAACAGTGCCAGAAGAATAAGTGTGACCGATGCTGAATGTTTCATCATTCTGAAAGAAGTTTCGACGGTTTAAATAAGTATGGATATGTTAGGCTCTGTCCTAAATCTCGCTTCCGCTCGTGTCTGCATCTTCAAAACTCCGGATTCTAAACCCTGAAAGTGCTACGTTCCCGTAGTCCTGAGAAATCTATAGGATTTCTGGGATCCCAAAAACGCATTGCGTTTTTCAGGAGGAGCGACCCCTCGTAACGCACTTGATGTAGAGTCAGTAAAGAGTTTTGACCTTATGATGCAGACTTTTAGGACAGAGCTGGGAAGTTAGATTCCAATCCCCACAAAATCTGGTGTCGTAGTATCTTCTTTTTTTGTTCTCTTGACAAAATCTTTGAACAAGGGAATTTTAATAGGAACTGCAAAGCGGGTAAATGTTGATGTTACTAACGCTTCTCCTTTATCCAATGAAGCGATGTTATTGTTGTCCTTGCTTAAGTCCTGTGATGCTGATTCGATCACTGCCTGCCGTTCTGAACCCATCTCCATTCCTAAAATTATTTTGGTGTTCATATTAGCGAGAATATTCTTTGGTATTTCCGATGGCAGCTGGGTAATGGCAATCAAACCTATCTTAAATTTCCGGCCTTCCCGGGCAATGCTTTCAAAAATATTGCTGCCCTGCTCTAATACTTTCTTCCCTAAAACCCGAGGTGCTTCTTCCAAGACGATGGAAATAACTGGTTTATCATCAAGCTGTCCGATTCTTTTATAATATTTATAGAGCTCAAAAATTTCATTGGCAACAATAGTGCCGACCATAATTTCGATCGCACCGGCAAAATAGCTGGTATCAATGATAACGGTTTTGCCATTCTCTAAATCACGGCAGATTTCATGAATAGTATTATCACCGGCAACCTCGTCAAATATCCCCTGGCAGGAAAGCTGGCCGTTTTCCAATTCCAGCCCCAGCAATGAAATCAGCTTGCGTTTAACGACAGCAAGCGTATCTTCATGAAATACAACGCCTTCAATGCGCTGCTCTTCCAATAAACTGCGTATCCAGTTGTTTTTAAATTTACGAAAATAAGCATGAAGGCAATGGCGCTGTGGGTCGGACAAACTTAATGCACCCTGAAAATGGTCCGGTTTCAATTTTTTAAGATTTATCTTTAACATCCGTGCACCAGGAGGAGGATTGATCGGCGTATAATAACTGACTTTATGATACAGCGGATGATCTTTTAATCCCAAACCTATCCTGCCGTAATATTCATCATGAGGATCTAATACCAGCATCCCAGCAAAATCGGTTGTTGTCAAATCCCATAACATACAGGACATGAGGTTACTTTTTCCTTTTCCAGTACTGGCAGGGATAAGAATGTGGTGGCTTAACGTATTCTTCCCGGGCAGGAAGAGCGGGAGATTAATCTCCTTGCTGCCGCTGCGCAGATGTCCTAGAAAAAAAGGATACGCTGGCGCTGTAATAAAAGAAAGATCAGCAGGAGTAATTTCCCTAACCTTAGCAAAAAAAGGAGGCATTCCTTTACAGGTCTTACTTTCTTTTCCCAGATGAAGGACCGGTTTCATCAGCGCTAATTGATAATGACGCAGATTTCCATCAAGAAGTGGAAATTCACCTTCCTCCAAATTCATGCCGGCAACCATTTCCAAGTTTTGCTGGGAAATCTGGCTGCCATACATCAAATCATAGACCTGAAGAATAAAATGATAATCTCCTTCATCAACAACTAGCAATTCACCTAATTCCACAGACGATGATGATTTTAAACGCAGGATAATCTTATTAAAATCCCCTGCGACAATCTGCCCTTTTTCCATACAAAAAAAGACAGCAGAACTATTTTTAACAATTTATAGTGTCGGACAAGTATAATTGAACCATTATTAACCGACACTATACAAGAAGGGTACTCCCTTCTGTACAAAAGGCTTATGCCTTTTTGTATCTAAAGGACACAACTAAATGATTAAGTATTTGTGTCCTTTACTATAGGTAATGGATTATAGAGAACTTTGCAAAATTAGATTATTTACATGCAAAGTTCTAAAGATAATTTGAAATAGTCATAATTTTGACATGAAACTAATGATTATTTATCAAAATTACTATTTTTCAAACTTCTCTATAGTATTTTTGTAAAACTTTATAAATAACCTCTTAATTCAGCTTTACATGGAAGCACATATTGTTCATTTTCGGCAAGGACGGCATCATGTCAATAATCATCAGATGATCTTAAAGATAGCTGATTCTGCAGATGAAGCGAAAAAAGTTGTTGGAAAAACCGTCAGCTGGACATCACCGGCAGGAAAAGTGTTAACCGGAACGATTTCAGCGCTGCACGGCAGAACAGGCAGCGTCAGGGCTATTTTTGCTGAAGCAGGATTGCCAGGCCAAGCCATTGGGCAGAAAGTAAAAATCCAGTAATTCTTTGTTACTAAAAAGTAGTAAATTATACAAAAGGTTTATAAAGAATCGGGCTAATTCTGAGAGTATGGATGAGACTAATCCTTTACAATACCATGTACAAAACGAAGAGCAAAAAAGGCAATTGGCTGCTGCTATCGAAGAAGGCAATGCTACTGCCGCTGGTCTTCGGCAATTACTGAATCATTTCTATAAACAGTCTAGATCTCCAGAAAATGTCACGAGAACAGGAATTATACCAGATGAAAAGACATATCTTATTTGGCAAGAAATTGGTAAATATGATGACAAATCCTTGATAGAATTGGTTAAAGATTTTGTTGAGCCTATTGAAAAAATAGAAGAAACGGATGTTATTAAAATAGACTTAGAAAATCAAACAGGAATTGAAACAGCCATTATACGACCGAGAGAATTAATGCCTATTGAAAAAGCAAACCAGCAACTTAAAGCGGTCAGCAGAGAATACCGCAGGCTCCAGGATAATTATCGTGAAAGCAAAGATACAAATAACCGCTTGACAAAACAATACCGTGATCTGGAAGCGGAATTAGAAGCAGAAAGAAATGCGCATCAACAATCCCATCAAGAACATGAAGCGATACTGTATTCGTTTAATGATTCTCTTCAAAATAGTGAAGCTGTTCTTAACAGAGCTACTATAGAATACCAGTTGCAGTTAGAAGATGCCATTGATGAAGCTAAAGGCATTATAGATCAATTAATTACTGGGCAGGAACAGGAAGTAAGAAACAATCAAGAAGAGATTACAATTTATCAAGAAGCACACGGAGAAGCAGTGCAGGAAATGGATGGGTATGAACAAAGAATAAAACAGGTAGAAAGAAATCATGCTAAAACAAAGAGAAAACTTGAAACCATAGTAACAATAAATGAAGAATTACAAAAACCTTCACAATGCTGGTATTCTCTTGCTACTCATTTAATCTGTGAACAAGTTGATCAGAAGAGTTTTGATCTTGGCAAGGTTGAATATGCTAAATTCGCGCTGTATAACGCCTTCGGCAATGCTGAAGATAGTGATATTTTGTACAAAGCGGCAGACTTAGGAAACTTCTTGTTTGAGTTAGAACGTCATGACCTTGCAGAAGCGGTATTTAATGAAATAACCAAAGCGCAACCAGAAAACTGTGATGCCTGGTCAAAACTTGCAGCAGCCGTTAGTTGTGGAAACAATAACAAAACAGAAGACCGCCAGGAATGGATAAAGTTCTGCGAATATAAAGCGAAAAACTCAAAATAAAAAGAGATGATGAAGGATGACTGCAATAATCCTTGAGAATCTACTTCAGCAAAAGGCGCATCAATTTGCCCAAAAAGAGCTTACTGTACTTTCTCCTGCTTTAAAAAATAATGTTCATAATCTATTCACAGAAAGCTATGATTCTTTAAGCTACGTTGAAAGATACGCCAAGGCATTAGCCTTACTTTCCTCTTGCCAAAATAAAGTTGACACTATAAAATTAGAAGAAGCGGCAATCATTTTAGATCATCTATCTACAACAACAATAGATATCCCTCTTTACGAAGCGCTTACATTTGTCCATGCTCTTGCAGGAAGATTTAGTGAAGCGCACGATGCTTTAAGCAAGATACAGCTATCATCTGAGAATAAAGAAAATTATGAGACATTAGACCACATCTTAAACACCAAAAATGTACAATCACGAAAGCAGATTAAGAGCCTTCATTTTAATCCGGAAAAATCATATATTATTAATTATGAACCTGAAAGAAAAGAAGTGATGAAAAGATTACTGAAAGAAGATAATTGTGAAGTTATTGCAGTAGTTGATGACATCAAATATCTTCCAGAATTAAGGAAAAGCTTTGAAGATTCGCTGTATACCATTGAAACAGAATCTGCAATTCATGATCTATATATTCCCCATCAACGCTCCAAGCTGAGGATAATTCTCAAAAATAGCAATAGCGCCATTGCAGAGAAAGGTATTAATTTAGGTATTCGGAAGGCAAAGCAAGATCTATCGGAGAGAATATTCACCGTTAATGACCAAGGAAACAGTTCTCCACTTTCAAATTATATTAATTCAAGGCCAACACTGGCAAAAATTATAACTGCGAAACGAAAATCAACCATTGCCTTATTTGGGACAACAAAAGAAAATACCCACGGTGTTCCTGTAGTCATGAATAATATTGCAGAACAGCTTGCAACGACATCGTCTTATGAATTGAATATCATCACCAATAATTTTGATAACAATGAAATTGTTTTTACTGATTCTGACGGAAAAGAATACACTTTGAAAAATAGAGAAAAATTTATTCAATTTTTGGAAGAAAAAGGGATTAGAATTGATCTTTTCCATGCCCATTCGTGGCATATGTCTGATTTTTATAAACCATTTCATGCCGCACGGGACGATATAGATTTATCTGCATTCCTTAAAAGATTAAAAATGCCGAAACTTATTTTTACAGATCATTCTAATCCCACAGAGGATCTGAGAAGGCTTGGAGAACATTACCCTTCCATAAATTATTCTGCTCTTACAGAAGAAGAGAAAGGCATATTCCTTTATGAAAAGTTATTAGATTATGTCAGCCAATGGGAAAAAGGCTGGGAAGCGACATCTTTATTATCGAAGCGGCAAATGATGGATTTTGCTGACGCTGTTGTTTTTGTATCCAAAACCCAGATGTTGGAAGAGCAGGAAAATATTCCCCACTATCATTTTCATCATAAAGCGTGTGTCGTGATGAATGGTGTTGACATCGGAAAATATAATACTCCTGAAATCGAAGAAATTATCCATTCCCTGCAGCAGGATCTAAACATAAATAATGAAGAGAAAATAGTGCTTTTTGCAGGACGGATGGATGAGGAGAAAGGAATCTATGATCTGGCGGAAGCAGCAGAATTACTCCAGGCAAAAGGAGAGAAAATCACCATTATTTATCTTGGAAGCACTGACCCTTCAGACCATACTAAACAGAAGCTCCAGCAGATTTCGCCGCAAGTAAGACTACTTTTTCCTCCAAGGATAAGCAGAATGGAGAGGCAAAAAATGGCAGCAATGTATGCCTTAGCGGATATTGTCGCTCAACCTACATGGGGAGAATGCTTCAATCAAACCGTTGCCGAAGCATTGGCAATGGGCACTCCTGCTGTCGTTTCTGATTTTTCTGCGCTTGGGGAAATTTATGTCAAGAATGGTGCGGCACTTGGTGTCAAAGTTAGAGACCATGTTGATCTTGCTGCAAAATTATCACAATTATTAAACAACAAAGAAACATATGAAAAGATTAAAAGAACAGGCCAAAAATTAGTAGAAACAAGCTTAAATGTAGAGAGGATGGGAGATGATTATAAAAAATTGTATCAAACAATTCTGCAACACTAAGTTAAGGGCCACCATAAGGACTGGGAGGAGGGCCTTTTCCTAATTTTAAATCAATAACATCATTTTCTAAAAAATTACTAATGGATTTGTAAATCTGACCGCCTCGGACTTTTAAATCTTTTAATGCTGTTTGAACCTTTTTCACCTTAACATCCCAACCAGTACTAACACCAGAGGGTAATATGTTTAGAATCTCATCATGGGCAAAAACTTCCTCTTCTTGGGCATACTCATAAAGTTTATTGAGATAATCCCATTTTTCTTTGTCGCCTTTTGTCAGATTTCGAACCCGACGAATCTCTCGTCGGATATTTTTAAGATTTTCTTCTATCACTTTATAAGTTTTTCTGGCCTCATCGAGTGGATTGGGAGAATTATTGTTAAGAGCGTCACGAAGATGCTCCTCAATATCATCAATAGCATTAAGAACAT
>JAUYPT010000064.1 GCA_030695685.1 Nanobdellota archaeon
AGCAATTGGAAACTTAGTAAAATCAGAACTGGCCCACTCTGCATCCATTGTTGGATTTAATACCCTTTCTACATATTTAGGTGTTGTTACGTTTGGTTTTTTACGATATATGCTTCATGGTATTTTAGAGATAGCAGCCTATTTCATTGCCGGTTTAGCGGGTGGAATAATCTCCATCGCGTTAATTAAACACAATTTAAAAGAAAACAAAGTATTGGTGGATTCTCTTGATCTTATTTTGATTAGTTTGGGCCTGTTGATTATTGCCGGGTTTGTTGAAGTATATATTACACCTCTTCTTTTTGCATAATATAATTTTTTAAAGAACTTTTACTCTTCCCGGCTGATTTTGAAATAAATCTCCTTTTTCTAACATTTTTTCTAAAATTTTCTCTGCATCTCTCAATGACGATTTTTCTATTATCTCTTCAATAAAAACACCTTCGCCTGTATCCATTTTTTTGATTAATTTTATTATTTTTTCAAAAGGAAGAAGATCAGATTCTGATTGCGTGTCTTGATTACTCTTATCTTCTTTTTCCTCTTTAATCTGTTTTTCTTCTTCATGTTCTTGGTTATGGTTTGTAATGGCTGCTAATTCTAAAGAACGAACTTTGAGCCATAAATGATCAATTTTTTTAACTATTTCTGGTGAAATATATTTTTCTTCTTGGTAGCTTCTTGTTTTGCCGATTACAAGAAGAACATCCCCTACTGCAGCAGCAGTAGCCACAGTATTATCTTCAAAAAAACGAATTGTTATTTTACCAGTACTATCATCAATAAATAAATTTATTGCCGATCCTCTTTTTTCTTTGCCTACAACTACTGCAATAATGTTTAATCGGTATATTTCTTTAGTAGGAGTTTTAAGGAATAATATTGCTTCTTTTTCCTCTGTTTTTAGTGTTCCTTCTAGTATTTCTGTAATAAATACTTTTTGTGCTCTATGACGAGATTCTTTTTTTCCTTCCATTACATCTCCATTCACATTAGTTATAATCGTTGGATAAACCCTTTTTTAGGCTCAAAAATATCGCCGGAGCGCCGTAATTTTTCAAGAATTTCTTCTACATTTTCTTTTGAAATATTTTTTTCAGCAGCGGCTTCTATAATATTTTCAATAGGAATCACTTTAGTGCTGTTTTGTTCTTCAAGAACATTTATAATTTCTTTAAGGACACTAATGCTGCTTCGTTGTGTTGCCGTAATTCTGCTGCTAAGACGGTCAATATCAATCTGTCCAGTTTCAGAATCTTTCGCTATTTGATTTAAACAATAATTCACTAATTCTATTGCTTTTTGGGCATCTTCTTTGCTTACAATTTTTGCCAGGCGAACTTTTGCCGCAGCTTCTGACAACCGTATTAACGCTTCTAACTGCCGTGCCGTAATAGGAATGCTCTTTACTCCTGCTTCATCTGAAATGCCAGAATTTCGCATTGTAATATAATATTCTTTTAATTCTTCAATCGCTTCATCGGACATTTTCGGATGCGTCCTTCTCCGGATATAGGATAAATATTTTCGCAGCAATTCCGATGAAATCTCTGCAACGGCTTCTTCCGGATTTTTATGCAGGTTTAAAATGAAGGTAGCTGTCTGTTCATCCTTTTCTCGCTGTGGTATGTCTTTAATAGGAAAAATTAAATCAAACCGGTTAATAAGTGTCGGCGGCAGATCAATTTGGTTGGCAATTAAGTCATACGGATCAAAACGGCCAAATTTAGGGTTAGCCGCTGCCAAGACTGTTGTTTCACAACGCAGCGTTGCCTGGATGTTGGCTTTAGCAATGCTTACTGTTTGTTGTTCTAATGCTTCGTGCAGGGCGGCACGATCTTCTTTTTCCATTTTATCCAGTTCATCAATAACGGCAAACCCTTTATTAGCTAACACCAGCGTTCCCGCTTCTAAACTCCATCCTCCCATAAATTCATCCTTTACTACTGATGCTGTCAATCCTGCCGCGGTGGCCCCTTTTCCTCCTGTAAAACGCGCCTTAGGAGCAACCTTCGTTATTCTTTTAAGAAGCTGTGACTTTCCGGATCCGGGATCACCAATTAAAAGAATATGGATGTCGCCACGAGTAACAATACCATCGGGACGGAGTTTTCGACATCCGCCGGCTAACTGCAAAACCAATGCTTCTTTTATTTTTTCATGACCATAAATAGAAGGGGCAAGACTGTTTGCGACAGCACTTAAAACATTTGGTAATGTGGCAATCTCATTAATTTTTTCTAATTCTTCTGGGGAGATGATAATGTTAAAAAAATCGTCTTCCAACGGTTCTATATAATTGGCTTCTAAAATTAAATCGTATTTTGTGGACTGGCCGCCGCTTCGGAGCGTAATCGGAACTTCCGTGACCCATCCACACAGTTTTACTCTTGATCCCGGACTACACCTTTTTTCAGGAATAGGAGAAACTAAATCATCTTTCAGAAAAACATTAATCCTTTTTGGCTGCTTGGCATCAAGATCATCTGGCGATTCCTCGAGAATCAACCCCTGCCCATCTACTAACTCTTTTGACAGTTCTTTAAATTTACCTTTTCTCCCACAACTGCAGCGGCTGGGCTCTTTGTATTTTTTATCAAGCTGCAAAACCTTAAGAATATTCCCACAGGAAGGACATTCAAATTTTGCTGCCGTAATATGAGGGCGAACATCAGTTTTATTTCGGACAATGCCATCCACCCAGATAAACTTGTTAAGATGCTTGCTTCTAATATCACTAATAATTATTTTTTGAGATTCTGGCAGATTTTTAAAACGGACAGTAAATTTGGTTACTTTTTGAGGCAAATCAAATTCTTTGATAGCCAATTCTGCTGCTTTTATGAGCTCTTCCGGCGTCTCTAATATTTCTTCAGCTAATTCAGTATTAAATTTAATTAATTCTGAAAAATCAAGAACAAGAGAAATTTCTCCTTTTCTGGTTGCTTCGAGGAGTTGAGGGTAATAATTTTGTTCTACAAATTCGCGAAATATCTTTATCTGCTCATCAACGTCCATAGTCCCCTAAACCCCCTATATTACACCATAAATACAAATAAAAACAAGTAAAAAAGATATTGATGACTATTTAAACATTTATTTATTCAAGACAACTCTTAAATTCTCAATAAGCTTGTCGGTAGCATCATTGACTTCCTGCTCTGTTTTTGTGCCAGTACAGACAATCTTACCATTACTAAATAAAAGGAATGTAGCATTTGTTCCCTTTAATTTGTGAACAAGACCAGGAAACTGTTCCGGCTCATATTCTGTATTAGGTAATTTAATACCTAAGACATTGAGATTTAAATCGATACCAATACTTCCCGAGGCAACGATGTTTTGTACTGTAATTACTGGTTTAATAGTAACATTGATATTTAATTTTTTCAAACTTTTGATAATGCTTTGGATGCTACGATCAACTTCTTCTAACGTTCGCGCACCAGTACAGACCACTTTCCCGCTAGAAAAAACGAGAGCTGAGGTTTTTGGTTCTTTAATCCGAAGGACTAGACCAGGGAATTGTTCAGGGTTATATTCTGTATTCGGCAAGGTTGCCGCCATTTTTTCTAAAGGGATGTCTTTCTCAAGTCCAGTGGAAACGACAATATTAACGATTTGGATCTTCTTTTTTGCTTCCTTTTTGACCATAAAATATACCCCCTACTTCATTGAGCTTATTATTTTCTTTATAAATAGAGCAGTACTATTTAAATATTCCTTTTATAAACCCTATTTTTAGAACAGAAGCTTTTTCTGATATTATGGGAAGATTTGAGCTCTCTGATAACACCCCCTTTCTGGTGGAACCTACTTCTCAAAAATGGTTCAAAATGAAACAAAGGTTTTTAAAATTCTCTTTTTCTGGTGATGTATGGATCCAGACTTTATTATCGTACGATACGGGGAGCTTTTTTTAAAAGGCAGAAACCGCCGCTTTTTTGAAAGAAAACTCATTGATAATATCAAAAAGAAGTTTAATCTTAGTACTATTTATAGGCTTCAGGGGCGGTTAATGCTCAATTATTTTCAGGGACACGCTTCTTTGAGAGATATCTTTGGCCTTGTTTCCTATTCTCCAGCCTGGAAAGCAGAGTCTGACCTTTCGAGCATCCAAGAACAGGCATTAGCAATAGTTCACGGTAAAAAAGGCACGTTTAGAGTAATGACTAAACGCTCTGATAAAAATTTTCCTCTTACATCCATAGAATTGAATCGGGTTGTTGGCAAATATATTGAAGAAAACAGTAACCTCATTTTTGCTATGGAGACACCAGATCAGACTCTTTATATCGAAATAAATGAAAAAGGAGTCTATCTTTTTACGAAAGTCGTTCCCTGTCATGGGGGGATTCCCACTGGTGCTGAAGGGAAAGTATTATTGCTACTGGAAGATGATGCCAGTGTTGTAGCAGGAATTCTGATGATGAAGAGAGGTGCTTTTGTTGTTCCTGTTTCTTTCCAGGAAACTATACTTGAAAATAAAAAAAGAATTTCACTTTTACAGAAATTTAGCCCGGTAAAACTAAACATCATCGCTGTTGCTTCGCTTCCAGATTTGGAGAATTATGCTGTTGCCCATCAAATCTCAGTTTTAGTGACAGGAGAATCATTTCAGGAGTTGGCACTATCAACAAAGAAACTGTCACCAGCAACGTTGATTATCTTTCGACCCTTGATTAGTTATTCTCAGGAAGAAATTATATCACAGTTAGAAATATTTAGTCATTAAATATTTTTTATTAAGTCCCAATATATTTAGAGTATGCTACAATCGCTTCCTTTTCAGAATCAGCCTTGATAAGAGCTCTTCCATCTTTAAACAAGGTCAAATTTCGAAAGCGCAGTGTTTCTCCATCATCAACAACAGCACCTATTTTCTGCCATTGCTCTTTGATATTTTTCAAGTCCTGAGACTGTCCCTGAATTTGAAAAATACCGGAACTGCAAAATCGAATCGGAAATTTCCATCCTGATTCATGGAGGTAAATATAGTTTCCTTGGCAGGTCTGGCAGTTTTGTTTTTTCTTCACAGTTATTGACTTAGACATAGTATCCCAGATGTTATAATATGTCAGGATTGGTTCAACTTCTTTACCGAGGATTATTTTGAAGGCAATTGTTACCTGCAGCGCAGCGATAGATGTGGTAATGGTATTAAGTACTCCCACCCGGTCACAGGTTTCCAAGCTTGCAGGCGTTAAGAAACAGGAAAGACACGGTCCTGATGGCAGTATTGGCATCACGTAGCCAGACGTCCTGATAGCGGCAGCGTAAATCCAGGGTATCTTTTCTTTACGGCAAAAATCGTTTAGAAGAAAGCGCGTTTCTACATTATCAGTACAATCCAAGACCAAATCTATTCCTTGCAGAAGATCAATATTTTTTGCAGAAAGATTGATTGCTTCTGCTCTTATTTTAGAATGAGAATTAATTTTTTGTAATTTCTCCTGAGCAATATTAACTTTACTTTTTCCAATATCACCTTCTGTAAAAAGAGTTTGCCGCTGCAAGTTGCTTTCTTCAATACAATCCCTATCAATAATTATCACATTTTCGACACCGGCCCTTGTAAGTAATTCTGCTGTGACGCTTCCTACAGCACCAATACCAACAATTGCCACTTTTTTCTGATGCAACTGTAGCTGTCCTTCTACTCCTATTTCTGGAAGCAAAATCTGGCGCGAATACATTTCCGATACATTTCTCTTAGAGGGCATTTTTCAGAATCTCCTTCATGGAACAGGCGTTGCAGACATCATGTTCTGCAGGCTCCTGGCAGAGGCTGCACTGCTTTATTGTTTCAACTGCTTTTGGAGCCGTTTCTTTCAGTGCTGGAAGCAATGCTAAAAAGGAGTTGACAATACCTTGTTTTGTTCCTGTATATTTTTCCTCAAAATCATTGAGCATTTCTTGAATCTGATGGCGGTATCCGGCACTGCTGTAGGGACATTCTGCAAATTGAATGGTAAACCCTTTTAGTAGCGTGTAGAGTCGTACTTCTTTATCACTGCAAAGGTAAAGCGGCTTTACTCTTTGCACAAACAAATCATGTTCTTGTATTCCTGATTTTGGTCCTAATCTAGCAGCAATCTTGGTATTGGCTTTGAAAATATTCATCATAATTGCTTGAGCTTCATCATCAAGATTATGTCCTGTAACTAATGTCTCTGCACCATATTTTCGAGCGTATTTGTTAAGAAGATATCGTCTCCAGACACCGCAGACATTACATGGTTTCTTATGTTCATCTTTATTGATCAGCGGGTATGCTTTATCTAACGTCGCACCAAATTCATCTTCTGTTTTTACCTTCTGTAAGATTATTGCATGGTCCTTACAAAATCGTTCTAAATCAACAATTGTATGCTCACGATAATTTTGTATCCCCTCATCGACAACCAAGGCAAAAAGATTTTGAAGAGGAATATTATTTTCCTGAAGATATTTTTTTGTTAGATATAATACTGTCAAAGAATCTTTTCCGCCGGAAGCGGCAACACAAATTTTTTCATTCCTGCCGATAAGCTGAAATCTGTTGATGGTTTTAAATACTTTAGACTCAAAATGATCTATAAAATGATGTTTACACAACGAGCCGTGCTGCAGTACAATAACTGCTTTCTTGCCGCATTTCTCGCAGTTCATCTTACCCTCCGGAGATGACACTGAGAATTTCGAGAGTGTCTTTTTCCTGCACTATTTCCTCTTCTGTCAACACTTCATTATTGCGGGTTACTAATACTGTTTCTGCATTAATTTTAAGCTGATGGAGAAGTTCTTGTATTGTTGTGCCGGAAAAATGGACTTTTTCTGTAGATTTTTTTCTCTCGTTAAAAATTGTTATTTCCATGCATTCTCCCCTTCGTCTCCAAATAAGACAAAGGTTTGTGATGCTCTTTTTAGCACCGTTTTTTATAAATGTTGTGGGAGCAATCATTTTTTAAAGAAGAATTGTTTTTGGTTAATCATGGATAACTTTGTCTTGCTGAAGAAAAGCACGGAATTAGTTGAAATGAGTACATCGTTGGGTTTTACAAGAACATACTGTGCAGATGATTTCCTTTTTTTTTCTGGCGGAACGAAGAAAGAAATGCTGAAGAAACTACGCGGCGCCTATCAGAAGGGGCTTATAACAATATATCATCCTGTAACTGAAGAAATGCTTCGCTTTGCGCTGGAAAGAACAACCGTCAATATTCTCATCGGTATAGAATTCATTCACCCTAAAGATAGTTTTCATTTTGTTCGTGGAGGGCTAGACCAGGTTCTCTGTACTATTGCAGCTAAAAATAAGAAAATGATCGCTTTTTCATTTCAGGAAATTTTGAGCTCCAAAAACAGGTCCCAGCTGCTGGGGCGGATGGCATTTAATCTAGAGTTATGTAAAAAGTATAATCTAAAGACTATTTTCAGCAATTTTTCCTCTGAAGCGACTTCTTTGCGTTCTGCGGCGGATTTGGCTTCTTTTCA
The DNA here is from genome assembly GCA_030695685.1 of Nanobdellota archaeon. GTDB lineage: Archaea > Nanobdellota > Nanobdellia > Woesearchaeales > GW2011-AR9 > JAUYPT01. The sequence goes on from JAUYPT010000064.1 coordinate 7,477, forward strand.
GAAAGTGTTGGAAAAACAACGAAATGTTTATAAATAACTACTATTATTAAGTAGTAAAATGTCATTAACAAAATTATTGCAACGAGCAGTACTAGGGGTTGGACTTGCTGCTAGCGCCTGCGGCGATACTACTAATAATTATTATGATCAACCTATTCCTGAAGAACGACAATCTTATAACAATCCTTGTGGTAATTCTCCAGTTTATGGTAAGTTTCTCTGGGAGATTAGCGACTGCAAAGGGTCTTTTTATCCTAAGCAGGATTGTACTCTTGAAGCTTCCACTAAAGATTTTCAGGCTGATATTGAAAATGATTATCGAAAAATAGGAACATATAATGGCCTTAATTTACAGATACAAGGAGAAGACGACGGCTTGACGTATGACTTATGGCTTGATCCAACTGCAAGAGCAGAAGCTGGCCCTGGTCAAGATCCATACTGGCAGAAAGTTAACGAGATGCTCGATAAATATGGAGGTTTTCTCTTGTTTGGTCTAGATAGCGGTAGCACCACAGATTTAGATGATAATGCTTTTATTCCTTTAGACATTCCTTTTGTCGGAAAAATAGAATGTAAAAGTTCGCCCTACTACGCAGGCGACGGTTACTAATTTAACAGTAATTCCTTCTTTTTTAACTCTCAATTTTTCTTTCCATTCTTCGGAATCTTTATAAAGCACGAAGTATTGTTTTATTCTCATTACAATGAACAAAAAAAGAGGTTTGTTTTTAGTAGTTTTATGTATAATTCTATTGAATACATTGTTTTCCACTGCTGCAGATACATTTACTGGTGATGTTTATGATGGGGTTATGTTTGGCGATCCAGATTGTGAACAGGGAAATAGCGGAACGTGCAGCACCTATCGCAATGCGGCTTGCCTTTGTTATAGCGATCAAAGTGATCAATGCTGGGATAGTAATTATTGCCCTGGAGAAAATGACCCTATTAGTTTTGGAGAGTGTGGCAGCGGCGACTATCAACAAGGTCCTGGTGTGGGAGGCTGTCATGTTTATGTTGTTGAACCAGATGGCGCTGCTTACAGTGATTGTGTAACAGCGCAGGTTGCAGAAGGAACAATTCTTAATGACCAATATACTAATTATGCCAGCGCCGGCGCTGGCTGGGTTGGGCCAGAGACGGATATTGATGCCCAGCGGGTTTTTACGAGTGCAAGTTTTCGTGCTTTATCGGACCAGGCAGCGCTGTGTAAACTGGATTCAACAACTCAATTTTTCTATTGGCATCGTTGTGATCAAAGCCAGATTGGAAATACTCTCGACGCACTGAACTTAGCTCAAGTTCCAACGACGTTTGTCTGTGTTGAAACTTCCACTGGCAGATATTCGTGGGAAGATAGTACTGCCATCAGTCCTGGTGCTGATTCTGATAATGATGACGTCCCTAACTCGTTCGATTGTGTCCCAGATGATAGTACAATTCATGGCGGCTGGCCGAATGGGTGTGTAGTTTTAGGTGAAGGTGAAACTCTTGGCCCGAATGAAGTAGAATGTACAATTCCTCCAGCTAATGAAGCCTGCGGCGATGGCATAGATAATGATTGTAATCCTGCTACCGTTGATGACTGTACTGTCAATGCCGATGGCTGCCGCAATGCTGGTTTTGCTTGGACAGATACCAATGGAGCAAACTCTTGTTGTGGTGATAGTGGGCTTAATGACCTCGGCACAGTCGTTATTGGCAGCAGTGATGCTGCGCCGCGAATATGTTTAAACACGGATAATACTAAAGTTTCTGGTGATATTTCTTCGTTGCAGGACGGAGAAACAGGAACAGGAGGATGGTTCTGGTCTAATGCACAGTCTCTTGATCATGGTTTTAAGATTATAACCATTAAAAAACCAGGCCAGCAGCCGTATGATATTGTTTCCAACACTGAAAATTGGATAGAATGTAAGGGAACGCCTGGCACAAATGGCATTTCTCAAGGTGTTGGTGATACTTCAGCAACGCGAAGCGCTAACAATTTTTATTGTTATCAGGAAAGCAGAAGATGGGCTTGGGCTGAATGTCTGAGCGACCCGGCACTTTCTCGCAATGGCATTAAAGCGAGGGGAATTGGTGATGGTGTATTTGCATTAACAGTCGTAGATCCAGACACGCCAGCCGCTGTTAAAACCATTGATTTAAATGCCTATGATACTATTTACGAAAATGGGCCGGAAATAGACCTTGTAGGTTACGATTTCCT
>JAUYPT010000065.1 GCA_030695685.1 Nanobdellota archaeon
GCGGCAGCGGTTTGCGGCGCATTGGCGCGCAGGGAGGGTATTATCTTCTTCGTCCAGAAGTTTTATTTACTACTTTTGCACCAATAACTGATATTTATATTAATAATAGTGATACCACAGATGAGCAGTTAGAGATTGTCAACAATACTCTTTTTACCATCCCTTATTACTTTTATCATGGTGAGAGCGCTGCGCCGGATAAAGAATTCATGAAAGCAGAGTTGACAAAGTATGTTGAGGATAACCTTCCGACCTGCCTGGATGACTTTACACTGTTTAAAGAACAGGGGCTTATCATTACTGAGAAGCCATATACTATCAACATTGATTTTCCTAGCGGCAGAGTTCAGTTAGAGTTGGAATACCCGCTCACCATTTCTGATGCGCAAGGTTCATCTGTTCAACAATTAGATAATTTTCATGTTGATTACGGGCTTGATTTTAAACGTGTACTTGATGTTATTACCCAGGCCTTTCAGCGGCAGGAAAACGCTGGCGAGACGATTATCGCTGCTGATTTAGCCATCCTGGCCAAGAAGTATGATTTTCGTTACGAAATAGATTATCAGGATGCTGATACTGTTCTGTACTTCTTTTATTTCAAACAGGACAAGATTACTGATTATGTCTTTGCTTATGCAGCGCAGTATGATTGGAGTAATACAGTAATCTTTGATGATCCTTATTTGAATTCAGAACCAATTGACTATGAAATTTAAAATGACAGGGCAATGGTATTTTGTTGTGATCGTACTGATGATTGTAAATAGTATGCTTGCTGTTGCAGATGAACCGCTTGGCGGCATTCCGGATGATGCCGAGCTGGATGAATACGGTTTCCTGCCTGAAGATTATACATCATCACGGGTTAATATGTTGACGCCGGAACAGTTGAATACTGCTATCCTTGACGGCAGGATTACAGATTTTAGTTTTATTGAAAATGCCAAAATACAGGAAACGATGGTGCAGTATCCTCATTTATGGAAGGAAGAAGATCTCGCTAATCATATTGGGACGAGAATTGAAAAGGACGTTGCTTTTATCAATGACGCAGAACAGTTTAAGACGGCCTGGTTTGATACTTTTTCCGTACAGTGCAGCGGCTGTAAAATAGGCCAATTTTTTCTTGACGACAATCGTGTCAGCACCATTGATGCCACAAAACTAGCCTCAGCAGCCAGCGCTGTGGAAGCAGCAGCAGTCGTTTCTTTTTCCCTGGACGAGCTGCAGAATGTGGAAATCCTAGACAACGGTCAGCTTAAAATAGACGATGGTTCTACTATTGGCAATGCTCAGATCTTTGTTGATAAAAAACAGGGCCTTGCAAACTTACTACAATTAACAAGTCATGTGGTTGACGTAAAATTAGGCGACGTGGATACCAGTTATGTCTACCAAATTTCCGGATTAGGGAAGGCAGAAATTGCTGATGGTGTTTTTGTTACCGGAAGGAAAGTATTGATCTCCATCGAAAACGGTCGGCATTTAATTTCTTCCTTGTCTACAGTACCTGTGGAATTGCGCTATGCCAAAACAAGCGGTTATTATGCGCATCGCAAAGAATCAGAAAAGTCAGTTATTCCTTACGCTTTTACAGGAGTGATTAGTTTTGAGAAAAAAGATATAATCATTACACGGGAAAAAGAGCAGATTCAAAACCTCCGTTTTGCGCACCTGTCGTTAGGGGAGAATACAAAACTCTATGATTTTAACACTGGCAACATGGTTGACGTTACCAAACCAACAGAATATTATCATTCACCGGAAGGTGTCTTTCCTCGAGATAAAAACTATCTGCGGTGCCGGACCGGCGTTAACTGCATCGAATATTATGTTGACCAATCGCAATTCGGCGGGGTGATGCGGGTTCATGCGGCTGATAACAATAATATAAAGATAAATCTCATTAACCTAGAAACCAGAGAGGATGTTCGTTATAAAAGTTTTCAGGAAAAAAGCAAGCGGGAAATTGATCTGGAGTTAGCCACTCTTTTTGTTGGAACCATTGATGATGACAGTACGGTGACAGTGAATGATAATTCTAAGGTTGTTCTGGAATTCAGCCGGAATTTGCCGATGGTTCAAGGAAAATTGACGGATCGGACAATTAATGTCATTGAATCAGAAATTATCATTGAGGAAAATGTTGTTGAAGTCGAACAAATAGATGGTATCAGTGAAGAATTACTTTCTAAAGAAGTTCTCACGCAGCGGTTTCGAATTAATGAAAATGGCATTGTCGGCATCTGCGCTGGCCAGGAATGTGTCGAGCAGGGATTATTTTCTGCTGAAAAAATGGAATTGACGCCGGCAGAAATTTCCGAACGGCTGTATCTTACTGCCTATCGCTATGTCTTATGCTCAGCAGTATCAGAGGAATGCGGTGCAGGCTATGGCGGATTAGGTTTTACGGCAGGGTCTCGTAGTCCCGCATTAAAAGAATTAAGATCATCAAAAAAGCAATGGGTTACCACTTGTATTGGCTTGACCAAAGCCTCATTATCGCCGGGAGTAGAGGAAGGGCTTAGCGAAGAAATTACGGAACGAGTGCGGAAAGGCGACAAGTATGCCGATACCGGTTTTTTTGTGCAAAGTTATCTGCGCGATGAAGTTCCAGGCTTTAAATCAACGTATATCGTTGTGGAAGAAAACAGCAACTATTTTGAGGATGTGAGAGAAGGGGAGGGAAGAGTACTTTATTTAGTGCAGCAGCAGATGAAAAAAGGTGAGAATATAGAGATTATTGTTGTGGAAAGCGAAAGTGATCGGTCGGCAATTTTAGCTGCTATTCCCAGAGGCTCGCTCGTTACCGAGCCGGTCAATGGACATGATTATGTCCATGCTGGTATTGATTCATTCAGCGGCAATCCGACTACGTATGAAGCGCATGTGGGAACCAATCAAATCAGCCGGGATGTTAACGCCAATATTGGTGTTCCCATCCTAATTACCTATGATGAGAAAGCATCCCGCCTTAATGCGCAGGATGTGCAGCAGAATGGCGGCACGGTCTTTCGCTATGACGGCACGGAAATTAAAGCAGCTGGACCGAAAGCAGGAATTATCGAGAAAAGAATTAATGACCTTGTTGCTGCCTATCGGAAGGAATCTTTAGAAAAGCAGAGAGAGCGAAGAGAATTTGAGCAATTAGTAACTCAATAAGAGTATTCTTGTCGTTGTAACACTTTCCTTTCCACTCTCCTATAATCATCCGGTGTCGTATAGGTCAATGGAAACTGCTCATTAAAAATCCACTGTTTAGCAACAGTTTCATCAAGCACTTTGCCGATAACCCTATATTTAGAATCATGGAATGGATTGTTTCCCTGCAGTGGTTCAGAAACAACTTTTTTATCAGCATAATATGAAGAATGGACAAAATTGATCGTTCCTTGGCCATCATTAATGATAAATCCGGTATGAGTATCTAACCCGACAAGGTAAATTCCTTTACCCCACTGCTGTACTTCTTCCTCAACGACAGCAAGATCTTTATTTTTGTAAATCCGAACATTTTCTGGATTGTCATTGATGTTAAGAATGATATTCCCGGCATGCAATTGCCCTAAATCTAGCCTCTCCAGGTTAAATCCAGCGTGTTCTAAAATGGTAGACACAAAATGCCCGCAGGAGATTGTGCCTTGCTGCGGCGTATCGCTTGTTCCTGTAAATGTCCAAAATGTTCCATACCACGGCGGTACTAATTGATCACTGATAACATTAAAAAGATAATTCTGGGCTTTGAAAATAAGGTTCTGCCGTTCCTGAGATGATTGAGCATGAATATACTCTTGATGAAATTTTTTCCGCTGCTGTTCAATCTCCCGCACTGTCTGCTGATAATTTTCTGCAATCACTGCTTCTATGCCTGTAGTAGCATCATCTTCAGCATAAGCGGAAGAAATGTCGGAACTGGCAATCCCTACTGCTAGTATCGTACTGAGAACTGTGGCTGCTGTTTTCATAGTGGTAGGTAAATGACTAACCTTAACTTCGTTTAAACTCACCAGCAGTGTCGATCAAATCAACATGTCCCAGCAGTATTCCACGGCAGCAGTAGCGTTCTAATCCTAATTGATCCAGAACTTTCTTAGGTTTATCACCTTTAGCTACCTTCTCCTGATATTCTTCCCAGAGATGCGCAACTGGTTTTCCACAACTGAAACAGCGTATTGGTATGATCATTTTGAGTCTCCTTATCGGTATGATTTCTGCCGTGCAGCCCGAGCTTTACTGTCGTTCGGCTTGCGGGCTTCCTTCCGCCGCACATCTGCTACCAACAGCAGCCGGTCATAATCATCAAATGTTTTTTTTAATTTTTTATCATGCTGCACTAAGGCACGTGCGATAGCCAGCCGGACAGCATCAGCTTGACCGCTGACGCCGCCGCCATGGACATTAATTTCCATGTCTATGGCATTAATAACATCACCGGCGAGAACCAGCGGCTCGCTGATCCGTAACTGCAGCATTTGGTTATTGTAATTCTGCAAAATCTGGCCGTTGACTTTTATTTTACCTTTTCCAGGCATGATCGTTGCCCTGGCAACAGCTCGTTTTCGTTTTCCTTGAGTATGAATAGTATTTGTTTTTTTCATCAGAATTTCCCGCCGTTAATTTTACACATTTCCCCGACCGTTGTATAATAGAGAGTCGGTAATTTTTGCATTGATATTCCCTTTGTGACAACCATTTCCTTGCCTGCAAACTCATCAGGCATTCCACGATAACACATCACACGCCGGAAGGCTTCTTTTCCTCGTGCCTGCTTCCAGGGAAGCATTCCTCGGATGCAACGGCGGACATACCGTTCTGGCAGCCGTGATATGTTTTGACTTTTTAATGGGTATCCGCCACGATTAATAAACTGTTTAAACTTCGCAAAAATACCTGCTTTATTGCCGCTGACAATCATTTTTTCGCAATTAACGATGATTACTTCTTCTCCTAATAACGCTTGTTTCGCCGCTAATGAAGCTAAACGTCCTAAGATCAGATCCTCGCCATTATACATTTTCATTATCCTAAAATCCTCACATTCTTGGCATCTGGATTTTGCTGTAATAGTTCATGAATGGTCAACACTTTTCCATTGGCCTGCATGATTTTATCTCTTGCCTGAGCTGAGAAATGCAATGCAGCAACAACCACTTTCTTGCTTAACGTTCCGACGCTTAATACTTTCCCGGGAACAAGAATCGTTTCTCCTTCCTGGGCATAGCGGTCAATTTTATAGATATTCACTGTTCGGCGCTGCCGGGACGGCTTATTCAAATCATAGGCAACCCTTTTCCAGAAATTACTCTGGAATGACGGCCCTGCTAACTCTAAGAGTAATTGTTGCAATTGGTAATTTGTAGGACCTGTTCTTCGTGCCATTGTGTTATAATAATTTCTCCATGATTTCTACTTTGTCGATCAGCATCTGAGATGCTTGCGTCAGCATTTCTTTGCAGCTGAGCTGTCCGAAACTTTCCACCGTAAAAATGATATTATCAGTGTATGTAACACTGATGCCTTTATCCAATGCTGCATAGTGTTCTAAAAGCAGGCTGTCTTGCACTTTTTCTTCCACAAGATGTAATTTATTATTTTTAAGGACAAAGACGCCGTCCGTCGATTGTTCCGCAACGTTTTCTGGATTCTTGACATTTCCTACTTTGACAACAGCTTCTTTCTTATAAAAGCCTAACCCAGGCGACCACTTGACATGTTTCTTTCCTTGTCCTACTACTGCAGTCATGGTAACGTCTACTTTTTGTTTTGCTAATAATTTAGTGATCGGCATTTTAGGATGAACAAATGTGCATTTAGGATCAGCACTTTCGGCTTCTTCGGCATAGACATAGCCTTTCTTGGCCGCTTTTAAACGGATCTGCATCGTACAACGGGCGCTTTTCTCTGTAATTTCATCTTCGCTTTTGGGTAAAGAATAGCTGGATAAATCCGTCTTGATCGGAAGCAATCCCAGGCGCAGCCCGAGCATTTCATCATAGAGTGCAGAACTGTTATCTTTGATTTCCAAATCTTCCACAGCTAATGTAGGAACTTCTTCCAGAATCATCCGGCGGATAGTGTTCGCAAAAATGTCACTACCCTCTTTGATCAGGAATGTCAATTGATTATTTTTTCGGTCCTCATTTATTTTTTCTAATTTGATTGCCATAGTCTTACACCCGCCTTCCCCGTCGTCCGCCTTTCATGCGGCAGCCGTTGTGCGGCTCAGGAGTTACTTCTTCAATCTTGCCGATTCTGATTCCAACTCGTGATAATGCCCTGATCGCAGCTTGTGCTCCTGGACCGGGATTTTTTGACCCATTATGGCCGCCTCTGGCCCGTACCCGGATATAAAGCCCATTGACGCCTTTCTCTTTGCAAATCTCCGCAACTTTTTTTGCGGCGCCCATGGCAGCAGTAGGAGAACTTTCCAAACGGTCAGATTTTACAATCTGCCCGCCGCTGGATCTGGCTAATGTTTCCGTTCCGGTAATATCAGTAATTGTAATAATTGTATTATTGTACGTTGACAGGATGTGAGCAATACCCCAGCGGGTTTTTGGATAACTTCTCGTATCTTGTGTCTGATATGATTTTGGTGCTGGTCTCATGCGATGGTCTCCAATTCTTTTTCAATCATTTTATCGATAGGATTATCAGCCGGCGGCTCTACATTCTCAGGTACTGCTGGAGTGTCTTCTTTTTTATCTTCCTTTTTAGAGCCTTTCTGGCCTTTTTTAGCATCTTTTGATTCTACTGGTTTTCGTTCCGGATGTTCTCCGTCCGCTAACGAGGAATTGTCTTTAAATGTCAGTAATGACTCTTCTTCCAGCGTGAGAAAAGCTGCTGGCGCCGTAATTCCCTTTTTTCCGATTCTAATGTGATGATGGACAATAAACTGCCGTGCCTGGTTCATGGTTCGTGCTAATCCTTTGCGGTAGACAAGGCTTTGTGCCCGCCGTTCCATAATGTCTTTAATTTCTAATCCCAGAATACTGTCCAGCCCTGATACGGATGCTGGAAGCAATCCCATTTTTTTTAGTTTTGCCAGCACTTGCTGTTTTTCTTTTTCTGCCTGGCTTGTCGGTGTTGCAATCAGCTTTTTAGCGATATCTTTATACTTTTTCAAGAAGGAACTGGCGATGAGGATTTCTTTCCTGTTTTTAAGCCCATACTCTTTTTTGAATACTTTTCCTTCTTCAATGAATCCCCGATTCCACGGATGTGGCGGCGGGAAATATTTCTTTTTTAGTTTTTTAGGATCGCCCATAGTTATTGTCTCTGATTATTTTTTTTCTTTCTTGGCCCCTTCTTTAGCAGCGGCCGGCGCAACTTTCTTCTTAGAAACGCCAACAACTTTACCTTTGTTTTTACGGAAGTTAGACCGTGTACGCTGTCCCCGCACGGTAAGACCTTTAATATGCCGGACACCGCGGAGAGTCTTGATTTTCTTTAATCGCTTAAGATCATTATCCTGCACAAAATGGAGGTTTCCACCCGTGATATGCTTATCTTCTCCGGTTTCATAATCCCGTTTGCGGTTGAACATCCAGGCTGGGATTCCACCTTGCATAGGATTGGTAACAACAGAATTTAATGTTTTAATTTCATTATCGGCAAGATTCCCGGTAATAGTATTTTTATCAATGCCGGCAGCCATGCAGACACCGTCTGCAAACTGAATGCCCACGCCTCTGATTTTAGTAAGTGCAAAACGGATTTTCTTCTCTCCTGGGAGGTCAACGTTTGCAACCCGGATAATATGCTTGAAATTGCTGTTTTGTGTATGGTCTGCCATGATAGTATTAGACCGAGAATTCACTAGTTAGCCCTATACGCATGAAAACATAGTTTTCAGCGCGTCAATAAAGTCGTTGCTTTATTACATTAAAAGGACAATTTGTCCTTTTATGTCACAAAGTGCGTGGTTTAGAAAGCGTTGAACGCTTTCCCGCACTTTTATGACCTGCGCGTGAACTCGGACTTGATTATAGGGTTGTGAGAGGGGTTATTTATAAAGATTGTGGTTAATTTATGTAATTGTAAATTCAATAAATAATGTACTACTGTATGCTGTCAATGGTTTTAGAATGATTCTCCTTTCTCTGTCTTCTCATCTTCCCTATCTCGCAGCTGCCGTTTCCAGCGGATTAAAGTATAATTCACCGGATTCTTGATTCGGGCGCATAAACTGTCAGGATGGCAGACACCAACGCCCTTGTAATAGGCATCATTATTGCAGTTCGGCGGCAATTTACTGCCGGGTGTAAAACCATGCATCTGGCCTTTAATGTAGACATCCCGCAGCGGCGGCGTATTTTTTTGGTTCCATTCTTTAAGGTAATTCTCGATCTCCTGTTTCTCCCAGCCGATTTTTCCTAAAAAATTGCTGAGCATGAACACGCTCCTCTTCTTACCGTCTTCCATGCCGTTCAGTAGTAATTTTATGCACGGTGGAAATAATTCTTCTTTGATTGCCGTTTCGATTTTCAGCTCTTCGTACTTTCCAGAAGGCGCTTCTTTCTCATTCTCTAATTTAACATCAAAATCATAGGCCTGCACCAGCAGCTGCCGTGCGCTTTCACCCGTTACATTTCTGTCTAAAAAGGGAAACATCGTATCCAGTATTTTTTCAGGCTGGGCCAGGTCTTTTTCGAAAGATGATACTTTTTCAGGATCAATCGGCAGGCTTGCTAATCCAGACTTCTCATGAAGGCTGTAGGGCATGCGGTATAAGTGGCGGGAGGAAATTAAGACGGTATCAATTTCTAAAAATGTATCCACATTTAACCGTGGTATTTTCCCGCCGAATTCATCATCATCGTAGCGGATGATATCTTCCTGAGGCAGCTGTACTTTTTCACGAATAGCTGAAAAATTATTATTTTCATATTCCAGAATTTTTTTTCCCAGGGCGCCTTTAATATTTTCCTTGACGTAGAAGGCAATCCGCTTTGGTGCTTCCGGGAAAAGATCTTTTGTTAATTGGCTTCCTATCTTCTGAGGGAAGGCTTCAAATGGCACGCCGATATGAAATCCCTTATTGCCGCTGAATTTGCAGGAGAGGTCTTTAACGCCGCAATGAGAGAGAAATTGAATCACGAGATCAGCGCAAATCCGGCTGTACTCAAACAAGGCACAGTCGATATCCAAGACTAAATCCCAGCCTATGCGCAGCGCTTCCAGCTCTTTTTTGCTGAGGCTGCTGTTAATGGTAAGTGGGTTGCTCCAGCGTTCCTCGCTGGCATGAAATGACGTCACTCCTTGCAAGGCTAATTCCAGAATGTCTCTGGGGTAGGTAAGAACATCAGGCCGCTTGCCGAAGGCCTCATGATAGCGCATGCCTATTTCTTTGTCCTTGGCATGATCTACTAATACATCCTGAATTTCTTTGCGCTTGTAGTGTTTAAGAGTGATACTTTTAGAAAGCATTTATAGTCTGAGAAAGAGTAAGTTTAAATTATTTGTGCCATTACAGCTTCTTGACTTCTTTCATGAATTCTTCGGTTTTCTTTTTTAATGATTCCAATGCTGATTTTAATGCCTTTCGGGGCTCTATACTTTTTGTTTCCAGAATAAATTGAGGAACGCCAATCAACGGGTGGCTGATTCGGTAGGATGTTAAGGTAACGCCTTTGACTTGTTGTAATTCTTCTTTTAAAGCATTGCAGAAGGTATGTGTTTCTCCTTTTAATTCAAAAACCATCTTCGTTTTGCTTTCTTCAAGAACATTTAATTCCATAGCTGTCATTTTGGAGAGTTTATTTATAAATATTTCTCTTAAAGAAGTTCTGTTGCTGGTTAAGCACGGAATTCCAGAATTTCCATAATCTTTATAAACTATTTCTGATGAGAGCGTTTTATGGTTATCGATGAGGAGGATATAGATATGATAGACTATGATTATGATCGTGGTTTATATTCTCCAAGCGGGACACCAACAGCTATTATGCTAAATTGGAGAGACATGGAGCTTGTAGATAGGATAAAAAAAGCAATGGAGAATGGTGAAGTACACTGGAATTATACAGGCACGGCTACTCATAAAATTTTTGATGAGCGTACTGGTGCAGTCAAGGAAACAATTATTGATACTTATACGAGTACTATTAAAACTCTTGAGTGTACTGTCACTCGTTGTCTGCCAAACATTCTTAACAACCATGGAGATTTAATTGATCAGTGGGATGAGTATTATGATCTGTCTTTCGTTGAAAATGGTAAAAAAATGGATATAGAAGCACACCTAATTTGGTTTAATCTTCCAGAATTTTTCCAGCAGATTGAACAATCTTATTCTGAAAAATATAACACTGTTTAACCATAAAATTTATAAAATAATTAAGATAAATGCAGTGTATGGGTATTATATATGATGATGATATAGATTCGATATGCAATTATAGTTCTATCGATAATACTGCCAGGCCACGAGCTTCGTTGATCAAACCACATCTTAGTAACGAAAGCAGGCAAACACTTGCTACTATTCTTACGAGTGAGAATGAACTGCTGCAATTATCTTATATTCATTCACGGGTTATAAAGAAAACTCTTCATCAGGGAACGGAAGAAGAACCAATAGCCTATAAAGAAACAAGAATTGATTCTTATGTTACTACTTTTGATGGCATGACGTTAACATTTACGCGAGAGATTGGAGCGGAAGTGACAGCAGAAGGTAAACTTATTGATTTCTGGGATACGTGGTATAACATTAATGCAGTGAAGGATAGCCAGCAGATTCTGGATGTTGATAAAGAAGAACCATTCGACCTTTTTGAGAAAATAGAAAAGCTGTATAATCTACCTTTTTGAAAAAATAAAAGATTTCTATCTGCAGGCACAAAAAAAGTAAATATTTATATCTTCAAAACCTATTCTATAAACTATGCAGAAGGTGTTGTTGTTAATCCTCGATGGTTGGGGTATGCGAAAACAAAAAAGAGGGAATGCGCTTCAATTA
>JAUYPT010000072.1 GCA_030695685.1 Nanobdellota archaeon
TTTCCTTCAAATGCTGACAATGTATTCATATTCAATTACTCTTACGATAGAATGATGTTTATATATCTTAGGTGTGGTTGACGAGTGCGGGAGTGGCTAGTTCTCTTATCTCATATAATCTTATAAAAGTGAGAAGAAGATAATTTATGTACCTCTTCTCCCATAATACCACTGCACCTGTTTCGTTAAAGAATAAATGGAAACGGCACCGACAACAATAAAAGCAATCGTCGGCAGCCGCACGATTAACAACAATAACAGGATCGTTCGTGTAAACAGCACCGGTGCCTTAAAGTCAGCCGTGATATAAATAATATTATTAATCAAAAATAACAAGGCAACAACATAGGCAAAATGACTTATCACCCAGCCAATCTTGATTAAAAGAAGAAAGGAAATCATACGATCTGCGCTATAATCAAAATAGCGGCCAAAGTTGGTCGGCTTCCCCATTCTGGCAATAATGCCATCAACGCCATCAGCCAAAAGATGAAGCAGCGCAAAGAGAACAAACAAAAGAGTGTTGGAAAACAGAAAATAGGCAGCAGCCAGCCCGCTGAGTACAGAAATCGTCGTCATCATATTGGCCGTAATGCCTAAAGAGAGTAATAATCCGCCGACATTATGGAAATAGCGGCTTCTCCACTCCCGAAAACGTACTAAAAATTCACTCATTCATTATTCACAGTAATATATATAAAGAACTCTATAAAAAAGTTACTCGTCATCAGCCAGTTAAAAAAACAAGATTATGACGCTCTACAACCCCGAAATAGACAAGGCAATTGCCCGAATTAAGGAACTGAATGCCAAAACAATCTGCATCCAGCTACCGGATGGTATGAAGCCATACGCAAAGGATATTGAACAGAAAATTACTGCCGAAACTGGTGCCAAAGTATTGATTTGGCTAGGCAGCAATTTCGGCGCCTGTGACATTCCATTGGGATTAAACCGCATGGGCGTTGATTTACTGATTAGCTGGGGGCACAATCCATTCCATAAAAAAGTGGAGGGATGGTAAGATGGGATTAACTGAAAAATTAACAGAATTGGACGAGTACATCTGGAAGCAATTTGAGAAAGTAACTGTCAAGGCTAATAAAGAGTTAGGTTGGAATAAGTATGATTTGGCCCGAGCGACAAAATCTCTTGCCAACGTTACTTATGGAGGAACTGGTTTTTATCTTAGTCTTCTCGGATATAATAACTTAGAAAATAATAGTAATAGTTACCTCGCAATGTTAATGGGAGTTGGTCTTACTATCGCAGCTCCACTCATGCAGAAAAATGACATGAAAGTATATAATCAATTTGAAGAAAGAGAAACTGCCATAATCAAAGAAACGGGAGCTGCTCTTCAGCCTACTTTTGAATCCTATAGACCAAAATTGCTCTTCTTCGCTGGCTCTATAGCTATAGGTTCGGTTCTTAACTATAATGATACTTCGATGCTTGAATCCTTATTTGAGACAACAAAACAAAATGCAAATTTAGTAACACTTATAGGAGGAATCTACTCTTTTTCTCTTTCTTCCATGGTTAGTGCGCATTATTTTCTCCAGCAAATTCTGACTCCTCCTGCCACAAAAAAATCACTCTTCAGAACAGTTTATGAAAAAATGACTGGAAAACTAAAACCAGCACCACAAGTAGAACCGACAAAATACCAATCAATCGAAGATTTGGTCGCAGGAGATTAAAATGGACGTCCTTTTCTTAGAAGCACCGTACAGCGGGAAAGTAGAGTTAACCCAAGAAACGCTGCACTATCTGAAACAGAAAAAATATACCAAAGTCGGGTTATACGCATCAGTCCAATTCTGCAATCAGTTGAACATTATCAAAGAACAATTAACGGAGGCAAAAATTACTGCTCTCTCCTCCCGGCCGGACAGAACTCATGTTTCCACGCAATTATTAGGCTGCGATGTCTACCATGATTCTCTTAACAGTAAAGAAGCAGTTGATTGCTATCTCTATGTCGGCGATGGGAAATTTCATCCGCTGGCGTTAGTGTATCTGCAGAAGGATGCGCCGTCATTGAAAGAAGTAGTCTGCAATGACCCGATCCAAAAGTCGATGGAAGTACTAAGCATTGCCAACGTCAAAACAATTGTAACAAAATACAAAGCATCGCTGATGAAATTCCTGACAGCCGATACCGTAGGAATTATTATTACCATCAAGCCTGGCCAGGAACACCTCCAGCCCAGTTTTGCGCTGCAAAAAAAATACCCACAGAAGAGATTCTATTATTTTATTGATAATGTTGTTTCGTTCGACCAATTGGAAAATTTTAATTTCATTCAGGTCTGGGTGAATACAACCTGCCCGCGTGTTGGATTTGATGACCAGGAAAAGTTTGAGAAAGGTGTCATTAATTTAAACGACGCCCTGCAGGCGGAAGAGATTCTGCAGAAGGATTCGTTATTGACAAGATTATAGGTACAACCAATGAAATTACCACAGAAACTGGGGTTGGATGTTGTCGTTGACAGACATACTGGTAATTTAGTAACACTGGAAGTCAACGGCGTGTTCAGCGGCTATCAGGGATTGAAAGCGCTGGGAAGAGATCTTATGCCGGACATCATCAATATCATCGGCACTTGTTTCGAAAATCAACGGATTCTAGTCAATCCGTGTATTCATGAATTCTATGGTGAAGCAATCACCAGCGGCGATTTAAAAGATTTAAAAAAATATTATAATATTGATGTCGTCTATTCACCGCTCACGCCAAAACCGCTGCCGCAGTATTTATTAGAAACAGTCTTAGGATCATTCGACCGATTTGACGGCATCATTGGTTTTGGTGAATATCTTACAAAAAGCAATTGCCAGAGTAGGATGATTAATTCACCGGCAGTGGAGTTACTGACGCAGAATAAGTTTCTGCAGTATCACCTGCTGAAAAATATTCCCCCTCTTAATATGCCTGAAACGGTACTTATTGACGGCTTTGTGCACCTTCCTGTAACGGCAGCACTGGTAGAAAAGTATGGTAAATTAGTTCACAAACCATTAGATGGTAGCCAAGGGAATGGAATCAGGATCTTTACCAACAAGAATTTCCAGCACTATAAAGAATTTATAGAAGAGTATCTTGAATCTAGCCAAGAAGAACATAAATATATTTCCTATCTTCAAACGATTAAAAGTATCCAACTACTCGTAGAACAACAAATGGAAGATAAATTAAAGTCAATAATTCTATCCATTACCTCATTGGACGGTAAAGGAGAAGAAAATGTAAACCGGAGTTTCCATCCCGATGCTGAATTAGGACAAGAGATGGAAAAAAGTTATATTGTTCTTACAGAAAGACATGAGGAAAGAGAAAGCGAAATTGATGATTTTTTACGACAACGCCTCAAAAACAATGCCGTACTGCTGCAAAAATGCGTCGAAACACTGCCTGTCATTGCAGAAGACACCGCACAGCCGCATTACGCCTGCGCCCGCCTAATCTGGTTCGGCGACTATCTCGGCGGATATTGGAAATTATCGGCCAAGCCAATCGATGCTGACGACGAACGGAATGCTATCGTCAACTATTCCACGGCAAAGAAAGCGCAACGGTTTACAACAGAAGAAAATAACATTTTCCGACGCTATGCCAAAGAAATTGTCCCGCAAATCTTGGAAACAGTAGAACCATTTGAAACGAATGAAAAGATGTACAAAACCATCCTCTTCAACGAATTTAAAAATTCCCTTCTCCGGAATCCAAAACTATTCTAACAAGGCATTTTCCGACGGAAAAAAGAAAGTTTTAAATACTAACTTATTTTTATCTAAGCTTGAAAAACAACTGTTTTTCTAAAAATAAAAGAGGAGGGATTGATACCATGGCTGAAGTTGTAGCACGAGTTGGTGTAAAAAAAATGCACGGTTATCTCTACTTTCTGAACCAGAAAGGAGATGTCTGCCGGGCAAAAATGAGCCGAGCTGGACGGAAAAAAGGAAAAACGAAGGTTGAGCTCGTTAAAAAAGCAGGTGTTAAGAAACAAAAAGGATACCTTTACTTTGTCGACAAAAACGGAAATGTTGCGAGAGCAAAAATGGCTCGCGGCAGAAAAGCAGGCAAGAAAAAGGCTGCCCGTAAGAAAGCGGCACGGCGACGAAAGCGATAAACTTTTCTTATTTTTTTTCTTTTTTAACCTATAAATTTAAATAGCTCTTTTTTAATTTCTGAATTATGGGAACAGTTGACCCTCATAACCGCCTTAACGAATTATCCGCGCAGGAATGGCTGCGGTTTACAAAAACATGGTTTGTCCATAATCCGCCGCGGCGAAAAGAAAAGGAAATTCTTCATCCGGCAAAATTTCCGGAAGATTTGATCGAACAGTTCATCACTTTTTTTACAAAGCCAGGAGCAGTTGTGGTTGATCCTTTTGCCGGTACCGGCAGCACATTAGTAGCAGCGTATAATACCAGGCGGAACGGCATCGGCATCGAATTGCAGAAAAAGTATGCCGACATTGCCAGAGAACGATTGCAAAAACTCGACGGCCAATTCCAATTAAGCAACGATGGCTGCGAAGAAAACCGCAAACAGCTGGTACTGGAAGGGAACAGTGCTGAGGTCGAGAAATTCTGGAGGCAGTACGGGCTGCCGATGGCTGATCTTGTCGTTACCTCTCCGCCGTATGGGCTGATGTTACATAAAAAAGGCTTAATCTCCAAAGACAGAGAAGAAAAAGGATTGGACACTGCGTATAGTTACGATAAAGAAGATTTAGGCAATGCCGAAGATTATGACCAATTCCTGCAAAAGTTAGTCGATATCTTCATTACACTAAAACCGTTCCTCAAAGAAGACAGTTATCTTGTGGTCATTTTACAGAATTATATGGACAAAGGAGAGTATAAGCCCTTAGCCTGGGATTTTGCCAGTAGAATGATGAAGCATTATACGTTACGCGGGGAAAAAATCTGGTGCCAGGATAATAAGACGCTGTTCCCGTATGGCTATAAGTATAGTTTTGTCCCTAATGTTCATCACCATTACTGTTTAATTTTTCGAAAGGATTCTGAAAAGGTATAGTCGGCTCTGTCCTAAATCTCACTACAGTTCGGGGTACTGTGCAAGAGCTCGCTCTTGCTCGCTCACGTACCCATCGGTTCGCACTCCCTTTTTTAAATTGATTGTTGACATTTCCCATAGGGCTTCCCCTTTGTCAACTTGATACCTTTCATGTAAGGTGCTCACAAATTGATGGCAACCTACATTTAGGACAGAGCCGGTATAGTCAAAAACTATTTAAACTTCCAGGATTTACTTCTCCTATGGTTATTGACATTGTCGATTACGAAATATTTTTGCGCCTTCTGGTAGCAGCCATCGCCGGCGGCATTATCGGCTTAGAGCGAAAAGCATCTCATAAACCTGCAGGCACACGAACGCAAATGCTGATTTCCATCGGTGCTGCTTTATTCATAATTATAACAATGTCATTTGATAATGCTGATCCTGCACGAATCATCGCCGGCATTGTTACGGGAATCGGTTTCCTCGGCGCAGGCGCAATCTTTCAATCTAAAGACGGTGTTTATGGGCTTACCACCGCAGCATCAATCT
This sequence comes from Nanobdellota archaeon, assembly GCA_030695685.1. Classification (GTDB taxonomy): domain Archaea; phylum Nanobdellota; class Nanobdellia; order Woesearchaeales; family GW2011-AR9; genus JAUYPT01. Next base: position 5,591 of record JAUYPT010000072.1, read on the forward strand.
GGACGACTGCGGCTATCGGCATCAGTGCCGGTGTTGGAGAATATATTTTAACTCTTGTGGCAACGCTGATTGTCTTGCTCATTCTCCAGCTTAACAAAATTAACTTCTTTCGAGAATTATAATTATTGTTTGATGCCGTATAAAGAATAGTATTTATTCTTAAGATAATCTATAAAATCATCCGGCGTTAAATTCTTGCGGCAGGCCTTGGTGATAATTTCTTCAGATAAATACATCGAGCCATGGCGGTGAATTTTTTCTTTCAGCCAGCGTCGAACAGTGGTAAAATCACCGTGAGAAATTTCTTTCAAGACTGCAGGATGATCCTGCTGTAATTGACGGAAAATCATTGCTGAGTACATCGTGCCGATAGCATAGGTTGGGAAATACCCAAACAAGCCTTCGCTCCAGTGCATATCCTGCAAGACGCCTTGAACATCATTCTTTGGTGTCACGCCCAAGTACTGTTTATATTTCTCGTTCCAGGCCTGCGGCAGATCTTTCACTTTCAACTTTCCTTCCAGCAAAGATTTTTCTAATTCATAGCGGATAACAATATGCAGGCAGTAGGTTACTTCATCACATTCGATGCGCACTAACGATGGCCTTACCTGATTGACAAGACTATAAAACTGCTCCAAAGATATTTTTTTCAGTGCCGGGAACATCGTTATATAATAAGGATAATAAAATTTCCAGAATTCCCTGCTTTTGACAATCTGATTTTCCCATAATCGGGACTGTGATTCATGCAGTCCAAATGAAGGCGCATCACATAACGTCGTTCCACGCAGCTGCGGTGAAAAGCCAAGCTCATAGAGCGCATGCCCAGATTCATGAACGGTAGAGGTAAATGAAAACAGCGGCTGGCCTTCCCTATATGCAGTCGTAATCCGAACATCGTCATCTGATATCCTGGTGGTAAAAGGATGCACTGATTCGGCATCGGTATGCCGGTCCGGCGCCTGTAAAATCCGGTTTTTAATATCAGCAGCAACCTTCTTCTGCGCGTCGACGGGGAATGATACTGATGCCAGCACGTCCTTCTGTTGTTTATACTGTGCTGATTTTTTGATTGTCGTAATAATCTCAATCAACCCTGTTTTTAATTTTTCAAACACAGGATCTAATTTTTCAAACGTCATTCCTTCTTCAAAATCATCGAGCAGGACATTATAAGGATGTTTTTTGGGATCAACAAACCGGGCTTCTTTCAATTTCATCGCCAGAACTTTTTCTAAATAGGGCGCAAAATGAGAAAATTGTTTCTTTTCTCTGGCTATCTCCCAGGCATGGGCTGATTCTATTTCCAGTTTGGAAAAGGCTTCGACATGGCTTTTGGGAATTTTTTCAATTTTATGAAGATTTTTCTGATATTCCTGGACAATGCGGCGATCAATAAGAGATAGTTTTGGTGTAACGGCACCCAACGCCTTAATCGTCTTCTTTAAGTGGGGTGACGTCAGCTTGTCATGAATTAAAGAACTAAGATAGGATAATTGCTCTGCCCGCTGGGGAACAGCCTTTTTCGGAATCATTGTGGAGCGGTCCCAATGGAGAAGAGCAGCAGTGCCGCCTAACAACTTTAACTCCCGTTCCATCTTTTTCAGTTCCTGCAAATGCTGGTTCATATGAGCTCGGAAAGATATATTGTTTTATATGTGTTTTGGTCGGTACATTTATATAGGATTATTCCTTTTTTAAGGCTATGTCCGACAATCCTGTGGATGATCGATCGTATCTTTTTGATAATAATAACCTAGAACATAGGCTTAACTTATTTAAAGAACCTACGTATAGTCTTACGGCTTTCGGCGTTGCCGTGGCCAGTTATGCATCGATGCTCTTATTATCAGCTCTGCGGCCGGACGCAAATGAAGTCATACAGAATGTTATACTCAGTTACGGTACTGCTTTAGGAGTATTGTATGCGGGGAAACGCTGGGAAGAAACACACGCGGATCAGAAATGGTTAGCAGCGGAAGTGGAGCATTCGAGACAGATCATTAACCTTGCTGAGAGGATTGCGGAACAGAAAAATAAAAAGAATATGTATTCAAAACATTGATTTTAATTCCTGTGCTGCTGTTTCTATATCATTATTGTTGAGTTCAAACTGATAGTGAATATTTTTAAGAGTATGTGTGTATAAAGGGTCATAATATTGTTGGAGTAAGATTTTTGCCGCGTCCTGATACTTTTTCCGGTCTAATAACTGAACAACTGTATTCTTATCTTTAGTACTAATCACTTTTTTTAAATTGAGGGTTATTTCCTTAATCTTAGTGATATCATCTGCGGTGGTAAAATATTCGTTCATCGCCAACGACGCTCTTTTTTCCAGCGACCTTTTTACGAAAACATGGATCCCCTTTTTCAACGCTGCTGAAAGAAACGCCGGCATGACTACTTTGCCTATCCTCTTGCTTTCGCCTTCGACAACAATATATTTCTCTTCTTGTAATTGTTCCAAGCGCTGCAGCAATAAACTTTCAAAGCGCTTCTGTGTATTTGGTGATAATCCAATCCCCCCATACAAACTGCCGCGATGCTGCGCCAACTGTTCTAAATTCAAGGCATTGGGGAAGTGTGAGAGTAAAGCAGTTTTGCCGCTGCAGGTCAATCCCCAGAGGATAATCAATTTTGGTGTAATCGTATACTGTTCTAATTTTTCCCGTACATAGCGGCGGTACTGCTTATGTCCGCCTTCCAGCTGTTGGACATTATATCCCAAGGCGGCAAGCAGGGAAACGACTGCTTTCGAGCGCATCCCGCCGCGCCAGCAGTAAATGATTAATTCTTTGTCTTTGACTTTATGTATTTCTCTCATGAAATCAGGCAGGCGCTGCGAGAATAATTCCACTCCTTTTTCGATTGCTTTTTCCTGCGAGACTTGTTTATAGAGAGTGCCGATAATGGCGCGCTCGTCATTGGAGAAAAGAGGAATGTTAACAGCGTTGGGAAGATGATCTTCAGCAAATTCTTTCGGTGTTCTAGTATCGATGAATATAGCATTGCTGTGTACTGCTTTTTCCACGCTTATTTTGGGAATCATATCTGGAGAATTAAGGAGAGTACTTTAAATTGTTTTGGTGGGGAAATGGAGAGAATACAGTAATCTAGTTACTCATATTTTTTTTGTTTTTGTTCAAGATATGACAAGAATTTGTATAAATCTTCTGTCACATCATTATTATGGGCTTGAATTGCGTGGGCGTAATATCCTCTCAGTAATGTGTACAATTGTGCTGCTTGTCTCGGAAAAAGACAGCTTTCTTTGATGAAAGCTTCTGTTCTTTCGACAAGATCCATTCCTTGTTTAACCTGCTGATCTTTTAACCGGTCTCGTACTGATCCTGCCATGAAATAATAAAATAAGAGAGTTATTTAAAAATATTTCTTAGAAAAAGTAATAATAGTAGATAAATAAAAATGCCCCGGCCGGGATTCGAACCCGGGTCACCGCCTCGAAAGGGCAGTATGATAGTTTGTCCTTAATTACCATCGATAATTAAACCGGACTACACCACCGGGGCATATAAACTCCACATTAAGAGTGTCTTTTATAAATTTTTTGGGGTTAGATTAAGAGTGCCAAGAAACAAAAACCTTATAAAAAACAAAACATCGTTGTAATTTATGGCTAAAAGACCGGTGCTGGGATTAACAACCATTGTCCATATTCGGGGCGATAATAACAGCGAACAAAAAGTTACCGCCCGTGTTGACACCGGTGCAACGTCTTCATCTATCGACACAGCCTTAGCCATGGCTTTAAACCTCGGCCCGGCATTAAAATCACGAGTAGTTAAGTCGGCATCAGGCGTTAAAGAACGGCCAATCATCAAAGCAAAAGTCAACATTAACGGCGCTGTCATCGAAGCAGAATTTACGGTAGCCGACCGCAAACACATGACCTATAAAATGCTCATCGGGCAGAACATTCTGAAACAAGGTAATTTTCTGATCGATCCTCACAAAGGGGCAGACCAATGAAAGCAGCAGTGATTTCGTTAGGCAGCAAAAGTTCCCTGATGTTAGTGGAGTCGTTAAAAAACTATTTTGACGTTGTCGACAATATTCATCTCAAAAATATTGAAGTTAATCTGGGAAAAGAAGGAGGGATTTTTTATCAGGGAAACAAATTAGACCATTATGACTGCATTTACCTGAAAGGATCATTCCGCTACGCCCAGCTGCTGCGTTCTATTGCGGCGATGCTGGAAGGAAAAATTCCCTATATGCCGCTGCCGGCAAATGCCTTTACGACGATCCACAACAAATTATTAACGCATCTTGTCTTGGAACAGCAGCATATTCCCATGCCCAAGACGTACATTTCGGCAACGACAGAATCAGCAAAAGAATTGTTGGTAAAAGTAAACTTCCCGATCGTGATGAAGTTTCCCGAAGGAACGCAGGGAAAAGGAGTGATGTTTGCCGATTCCAAAAGTTCCGCCTCCTCATTACTTGATGCTCTTGGCGCGCTCAATCAGCCATTTATTATTCAGGAATATGTGGAAACAGGCGGAACGGACATCCGGGCTTTAGTCGTCGGCGACAAAGTTATTGCCGCAATGAAAAGGACTGCCCAGAAAGAAGAAAAAAGGGCAAATTTGCATGCCGGCGGCTACGGAACACCGGTGCAATTAACGAGGGAAGTGAATAAGTTAGCGGTCGATACGGCAAAAGCTTTAGGTGTGGACATCTGCGGTGTTGATATTCTGGAAGGCCCTCTCGGACCGTATGTCATTGAAGCCAATATTTCTCCCGGGCTTCAGGGGTTAACCAAAGTTTCCACGATTGACCTACCGGATGAAATTGCCCAGTTTTTATATACAAAGACACAGCAGACGCTCTCACAAACGGCAAAAGAGGTTACGAAAGATGCCTTGCGGGAAATTTCAGTCAATCGAAATCCTCTTGGCCCGCAGGAAATTGTCACACAGCTTAAATTTCGGGGAGAACGAATCCTGCTTCCAGAATTAGTCACGAAAATGACCCAGTTCAGCGATCAGAAAGAATATACATTCAAGGCGCAGAAAGGAAAATTAGAGATCGAAGAGATTTAGTTTTGATTTTTCTTCGGTGTTTCCCGTTTTCCAATCACAAATTCTTTTTTCTTGGGTTTACACCAGCGCAGGTAGATGATCGGCAATACCCCTACACTGTTGATGACCAGTAAGGCCACAAACCATTTTTTCTGCCGGTTGCGAGACGCATACCATAAGGCGATGCCTTTCCAGACCAGTTCCCATAATGATAATAGTATCAAGCTTGCGATTACAACAGAAGGATGCTGATATAACCAATACAACAAGGCCATAAAATAACTGTAGATAAAATTCTATTTAAATCTTATGAACAAAGAAAGATCTTAATCAAACCGTTCCAGTTCCGAGTCCGGCGTCGAATATGGAGAATCAAGATAAGAATCTGGTGGAAGTCCTCTCTGACAATAATCAAGACTTTCACGAATCTGGGTGCACAAATTGTCTAGCTGCGGCTGCAGAGGGCGTGTGACATCAAGAGGATAGAACGATTTACCAACATCAGCAGCGTTATAGTCTGGCTCTGATCCAAATTGAACGTGGTAATCAAGATAGTATTTGTTGTTCTCAATTTGCGCTTCCTTAAATGGCCCGATCGGCCAAACATAGGCGAGATTTTTTCCTTTAGCATCCACAACAGGAATAGACGTAGATTCTGTGAAGAGCAAGGCAATGTTTTTCAACGTCTCTGAGGAGTGCATCGTGAATAAGAATATAGTGGAACTACTTTAATCTATCGAAATGCTAAAACTTTAAATAAATGTTTTCTTTTCCAGAAGCACTAATGCACAAGTATTGGAAAAAAACAATCACGGCAGCGCTTCTGACAGCTGGAATTGCCGCTGGTGGAGGATATGTTACTACGATAGTGACAAAACTCCAGCACAATTTAGCATCGCTGGTACAGAATTCAAATGATGATGTCTTCTTTGAAGAAACACAATTTTACTCTGCAGCGTCATCGACAACGCACAGCAGACGAAAATACGTTTCTCCACTTCTACAGTCCAACCAGGAAAAGAAAAACGATTATGCTTTCCGCGATGCGTTAACGATTGCTTCCTTTGCCAGCAAAGTCAATGAAGATATCTTAATGACCGAAGAGCCGGAATTTATCCCAAAGATCAAAGCAAAAGATTATGGTCTTAATGCTTTATGTACCGGCGCCTGCGTCTATGTGGAAATGCGCGGGGGCTATAGTAAATATAACCTGAAAAATAAGCAAACAACATTCGCCCATAAAGTTTGCGACGAAGATAGTGATGGAAAACCTTTTTGCAATATTGAAGAATATGTTATGGAAGAGTATTATCTCGTTATCAATAAAGAAGGTGAAATCAACGAATACGGGAAAATTGAATCTAATAACAATAATATTGATAATAGCGACTATGTAAAAGTATTTAATGAAGAAGAATACGATAATCTTGATTATAATAGTGATTATAATTATGTTGGCCCTATTGAAATGTACTGACGTTATTACCACTCCACAATATAGTCAACGTAAGCTGTGCCAGTTCTCCTCGTCATTTTCTTTATGGTGAAGTAGGCACACTAATGTTATGTTTTTACCGAAGGAAAATGCAACGTAACTATTTCTTACGAATAGTTTAGCTCGGCTCACAAATTGGAGGCACAGCTGCTTACGTTGACATTATCCCACTCCACTACCACAAAGTTTACTAACAAGGCAGTCCCATTTTCTGTAACGTTGAGAGGGGTGTTGCATAA
>JAUYPT010000086.1 GCA_030695685.1 Nanobdellota archaeon
TGCAAGAAAGCAAAAGAATGGCTGCGCAGGAGACGCCATAAATTTACAGAATGTGATGTTAGTGAAGAAGAGCACTGCCGTGATCAATTATTAGCAAAATCGCATCAGTTGGCAGTTCCTGTTCTTGATATTGACGGAGAAATCATCATCGGTTTTGATGAAGAGAAGATGATGAATGCGATTGAGAAAGGGAAGAATAAATAATTACAGATTTTTCAAAACATCATCAACACTCTTGCCTTCAAACAGGATTTGATAGATCCCGGTAATTAACGGCAACTGCAGGCCAAATTTTTTTTCCAGGAGATAGGCATTTTTGACTGCGGTGATGCCTTCGGCAACCATCTTCATCTCTGCGATAACATCATCTAGTTTCCTGCCTTTCCCTATTTCCTGCCCCACATGCCTGTTTCGGGAATGTTTACTGGTACAGGTAACAATGACATCACCCATTCCTGCGAGGCCATCAAACGTTTTCTCCTCTGCTCCCCAGCGGAGACCGATCTGTTTAATTTCAGCTAATCCTTTGGTCATGACATAGGCCTTGGCATTATCACCCAAATTTTTACCATCAAGGATGCCGACAAAAACAGCAAGGATATTTTTGAGTGCCGCACACACCTGCACTCCAATGAGATCATCGCTCAAATCAATTTTCAATGTAGTACTTTCTAATTCTTTCTTCAGCTTCTCTTTTCCATCACCACCGGCTAAAACGATGCCGCTAAATAATCCTTTACAGACTTCCTCAGCATGAGTTGGACCATATAAACCATACACAGGGCCGGATACTTTTTCTGTAACAACATCACTTAACAAACGGCCGCCCTCGGCAAAGCCTTTGGAACAAATAATGATTGGCTGTGAACCTAGAAAATGACGGGCATTATCGATTGTCTTCTCTACTTTATCTGAAGGGACAACTACCAACACAAGGTCTGGGTTGGTAAGAACTTCCCTCATTTCTGCAGAGACAAAAATTTTAGGAGATAGTTTCACTTCTGGCAATAAATGGCAGATTCTTTTCTGCTGCATTGTATCTGCCTGCTCTTTCAAAAATTCCCAGATTTTGACGGAATGGCCTTTTTTTGCTACATGGACAGCTAATGCCGTTCCCCAGCTTCCTCCTCCAAGAATAGCGATGTTCATAGCGCTGACAAATAATAACTGCTATAAATGTGTTGTGGATTAGACTCTGTAGAAAATCTCAGGTAGTTGCAAGAGCTCACTCTTGTTCGCTCACGTACCTGCTCGGGTTATTGGCTTCAAAGTCAGGCTTTTTTATTTTATTGCAGCCGTTCTCCGTAGGAGGCAACCCTCTTGTCTGCTCAAAGTGATATAGGCAGGACTTTGACTTTATGCCAATAACCTACTTTTTCTACAGAGCCTGTGGATTAAGAAGATTCATACGCATTTGATGAGCTTTATTAACGCTTCAATTCCAACGACTGCTGAATAACCCTTTCATAATCATACAAAAAAGAAATGAATAAGGTTGTTGTATAGCGGTTTTCCGTTTCCAAAAGTGCAGTACAAACAACTTCGAGTGTTTTCATTTCCGGGAAAATTACTGTTTTAGTCATTTCCGGCTCGCCTCTGAACTGACAATGTAATTCTTTATTGGCGATCATTGCCTTGTCTAATTGCACGGTGTTAATGTTTCCTTTTCCCCTATTCCGCAAGGTAAGAATAAATTTGATTTCACCGCCAGAAGCTGATGGCGGAAGAATTTCCATTGATTCCACTGTTAACGGAGCGCCTTGGCCATTATACCGAGTTGCGCCTTCAGGAATACTACACCCCTGATCCTGGATATTTTTATATATCTGACGCAGCCCGATACAAGGCTTAGGAGTAAACTCCATCTTGGAATTATAAGTAAGATAGATAAAATAATTTTGATTCTTAAACTCTGCACCTAAAAGATCATTTACCACTCCTTGAAACTGAAATTGCGCTTCTTCGCCATCCTGATCGAAAAGGCTGCGTCCGGCGATAAGTGCTTTCTCTTCCTTTTCATGGATGAGATCTACAAAAGCATTATCAAAGCCAGCAACAACAACGCGAACGTCTTTTGCATCATAGGCAGCATTATTAATAAGAGCTAACCCCATATCAAATGTATCGCCCTGATGCGCTGTTCGTGGGAAATAACTTTCTTGCCGGGAAACATCTACTTCACCGATGCCTTCTTTTTTAAAATCAGCAATCTGTTTGTTGCCTTGCGTGCAGCTGATCACGAGCATAGAAATCAACAGCAGCGCTATGATTGACACTATTTTCATGAGGTCATTTCCACCTTGACAGTAATAGGTATTTCTTTTTTGATGGTGTAATCATAGATTAAATCCGCAAAGAACGTTTCAATGCGGAAAGGAGCATCAAATTGTTGTAATGTTTCCGGTAAGGCCAGGAAACAGCTGGAATAGGGCAGGACGTACGGCGTTCGGGAAGAAATAGTTTCAGGAACAGTGATGGCACTGCCTTCTACACAGCGGATATCCCCGCTTTTTACAGTAAATCCTTTTTCTAATACTTTAATTTGATAATTTCGAATGTGATTAATTTTTCCGACTCCATTATTGGTAACGGAAGACACAAGGATCAGCGAGTCATCTGCTGCAATGTACGGATCGTCTGCCGTTTTTCCAAATCCAAAGTTAATCCGGGCAAACTCATCCGGCGCCTGTGATACAGAATCAAGCCGCGTCCTAAATGTTGTGCGGCTGAGCTGATCGATAATCTGTTGTTTCTCCTGATCACTTTTCATCCCTATAAACGCTCTTTTTAAACTGGAGGTTGTCTTCAGGTTAGAAAGCGTTGCTTCGTAGACAAGCTTATAGCTGCCGTCAAGACTCGCCGACGGTGTACAAGTTATCGGCAGTTCGTTGTTTTCAGTAACAATAGTTATGGTCGTCTTCGTTTCTCCTTGAAGGCTAACAACGCCGGGAACTGTCGTTGATCCTTTGGTAAAAAAACAAGAAAAGTCAAATGTGATTTCCTGCCGCCGTGGATTTTTCACTTTTACTGTCGCCGGATAGTGTACTGTTAATTCTTGACCAGAGGTAATGACTGTTTCTTTTGGAAAAAACTGTTCTGAAATAATAAATTCAGCGGTCGTTACCTCTTTAAATGATGGATCAACCGTACCGGATGCTTCCACTAAAGCCTGTTTTTGTTTTTCCCGTTCTTCATCTAAACAAGTATCAAACTCTTCCGTTCCTTCATCTATATTTTGACTTTGGCAGACTATTTTTAAGCTGGACAGTAACTGCCGCTCCTGAATACAGCCGGGAACATCTACAGGATTGCTAAAAGCACACGCTATATTAGACACAAAAGGATTTTCTCCCTGCGGTAATTTCCCCCGCAGACGTGCTTGCGCTTGTTCAAACTCACTTAGCTCCGGCAAGAGTGAGGAGGACGAATCATACCCAATATCAGGAATCAGCGGCACGATTAATACCATGAGAATGTAGATAACGCCGGCAATGCGGGCAAGAGCAGCAATAAAATTAAACGTTTTATTTTCTGTTTCGGGAATAACAAACAGGCCAAATAACGTCCACCAGGGCATAAAGAAAACGAGGCTGTCTAAAAATGGCGTTACCGGAAGCTGAAAATTTTCAATCAGCCAGGGGATTAACCCAATATCTAAGAATAAAAATAATACCGGCAGCAATCCGTACAATTCCGGTTTGGCAGCTTCCCCCTTCGTTAAAATTGCCGGAAGCGCTAACACAATCATTGAAATCAACAGATATGTCAGCAGAAAAGAAGGAGTCAGGCTGCCCTGAAATCCAAAATACCAGATTACAAATAAGACCATGGGAATAAAGATGGCAACCTTATCTTTTTCTACCTTCACGGCTAAAGCATAGCCTGCGAGTGCAAATAAAAATAAGGACAGGTAAAATGTTAGTGTCGTTGTGCCGCTCAACGTCAAGCGCAGGAAATATTGAAATAATCCAAGGATAATAATAAGAACGCTGGATAATTTTAGAGCACTGCCAGTTATTGCTGGAGAAACACTCCTCTTTTTAGTAAAGAATTCTCCTACTGTGCTTCCTGCTCTGCTTAATTTTTCAGCAAATTCTTGCCGTGCAATTTTTTTTTCTGCTCTCGCTGCTTTTTCCCGCTCTTCCGCAGCTTCTTTTTCTTCTCGAGCAGCATTTGCCCGCTCTGCCTCTTCCGCCATCTATTGCCTCTTTTTATTACTATGGAATATGAATCATCCTGCCTATAAAAAACTTACTCCTAAAAGATGAGATCAAAAAATAATGGAATACATAATTATTGCACAATAATGCTATGTCTTCCAAACTTTAGTTGAGGAAAAATGATCTGTAAAACTATTGTCCTCAACTAAAATTTCAGAAAAAAATTTATTCTATCAAATCTACTCGTAATTCCCGTATTTCCAGTGTTTTCTTGGGCTTTATTTTAAGGGCGTTATTCCCTTGCACAATATCATTGCTAAGGTCAAGAGTGTATTCTACTTCTTTAGTATCAAAGCGGGTGGCATGGCCGTTAAAGACAATATCGCCTGTTTTCAGCGCCACGACATCAACAAAATTCAGGCGCAGCCGTGCTCTGATGCTGCCATTTTTAACATCAGTGTATTCTTCATGGGAAATATCAAAATAATATGTTGGAAAATCAACCTCTTTCAATTCTGAAAAGATAACTAAATGAGAAAGCTGGTATGTTCCGCTCATCGTCTGGAAAATGACTTCATTTTCACCCTGATTGACAATCTCCGGCGAGAATTCGAGAGGGATAATCGCAACATCACAATCAGGGATGGCGTTGTACATTTCCCTGTCATTAATAAGAATCCGTAAATTTCCGACGGTTGATAAATCACAATCTGCTTTAAAACGCAGGAAAATTCTCTCCATATTCTTCTTCTCCGTTTCGGAAACTAAGAACACGTTCTTGGACATTTGGCCGGCAACGCTGGTAACATCAGCAATGACTTTAATTTTCTCTAATGATACATCATTCGTCCGCCAAAAGGCAAGACCGGGGGACGACGCACTAAAAACAATGACATTCTCTTCCTGTAATGAATTTTGAGGAATAGTAATTGGCGGGAGAGCACCAGGCAAGGCTTCCCGATTAAAGATTTTTTCGCCATTCAGTGTTATCACCAGCCGTCCTTCTACGCCCTGGACAGTAAAGGTTAACAAGACATCACCCGTATTGGCAAGATCAGCAATTGTAAACCGGAACTCGCTGGTTTCTTCACTCAAAAGGCTCTTTTTGGCTTGAGCAATATTCTTTTCCGCTAAAACTGTACTTTCCGTTGTTGTAAAAATAGTCGCTACAGGTAAAGGATGCTCAATTTCTTTCTGAGCAAGAAAATCCAGTCTTCCAGGATTAACTTTTAATAAATTTTGAGCAGCAAGACTATCATCGAGGTCATTGCCAGTATCTTCTTCCAGAAGTTCTGCCCGCTGCTGGGGAGGAATCAGAATAATAAACATAATAATCAAACCGGCAACAATAGCAACAAGCACTGCTGCGCCTGCTGCCGCCTGTCCTCTTGTATCTCTACGCTCCATCCTGCGTTTTAAAATTATTTCTCTCTATATAAAGATTGCGGGGATGGTAAATTACTTATTTAAGGTGCGAATTAATGATGCCTAACAATCTTTCAGAATTAAGATCTCCTCTCCAAATATGTCCCGTGGCAAGAGGAGGCTTAAACAAATATCCAGAAACACAGTAAATAGGGATTTGTGGATTATACTCTTTTGATACTTTTATTACCTCATCACCACCACGATTAGGAAGTTCTAAATCTACCAATGCTAGTTTATACTGAAGGCCATCTTCAATATCAGTAATGACTTTTTGGCCGTCATCATAAGACAAAACCAGATAATCATTTCTACTTAAAACAAGTTCCCATAATCGAGAGTTAAGATGAGAATCTTCTACCAATAAAATCGGCCCTTTCATATTTTGTTGGAAGAGGTGATTATTTAAATATTTAATGAAAATATTTAAGATTATTTTAGAGAATAACTGAAACCAACATTTTTATAATAACCTCATTTTTAACCACAATAGTATGGATATCATCACCTCTCAGTTTAAAAAAGGAATTGTCAGATTAAAAATAACTGATGCAGATGATCTCTGGTACTTGAGCCATCTCATTGAACCTAACGACTTACTGCGAGGCACAGCCACCAGAAAAATCAAGATCAGCGACAGCGGGGAAAAGACACAACTCTCTAAAAGAACGTTAACGCTAACCATCAAAGCCGAAACAATCGAGTTGGATGACAGCGGAAAAATACTGCGCATCAACGGCAGGATCAAAGAAGGGCCGGATGATATTCCCAAGGACAGTTATCAGGCTATTGCTTTGGAAGAAGGAAATGAATTCACGTTAGAAAAAACACAGTGGCTACAGTACCAGCAGCAAAAACTATTGGAAGCTGCCGAAAAAAAATACAGCCAGCTGTTCTGTCTTTTTGACAGGGAAGAAGCTATCTTTGCGCTTTCCAAAAAATTTGGGCACGAGATATTAACGAAACTGCAGGGCGAAGTTCATAAAAAAAGGTTAAAGACGACAGTGAAGCAGGATTTTTATCAGGAAATAATTGCTGCAGTAGACAGCTACAATCAGCGCTATAACCCTGACCATATCATACTTGCTTCCCCGGCATTCTATAAAGAAGATCTTTTTCAGAAAATATCCTCACCGGAAATTAAAAAGAAAATAGTGTTAACAAGCTGTTCTGATATCAGTGAAAGTTCGTTGAGCGAAGTGATGAGAAAACCGGAACTTGCTGCAGTCCTTAAAACAAGCAGGTCTCGGGAAGAACAATTATTGATGGAAGAATTGCTGGCGGAAATCAACAAGGAAGGCAAAGCAGCGTACGGATGGAAGGAAGTGCAGCAGGCCATTGATGCTGGTGCCGTTACTATTCTCATCATCAGCGACCAATTTATCCGGCAAAAAAAAATGGATGGGTCGTATCAAGAGCTCGATGAAAAAATGAAACAAGTCGATGCTGCGAAAGGAAAAATTACTATTTTGTCGTCGGAATTTGACAGCGGGAAAAAATTGAATGGTCTTGGCGGCATCGCTGCACTGCTTCGGTATAAGTTAGAATGGATATAGTAGAATAATTTATTTTGCAAAACCACAACCTTTTAATAGTAGTTAAGTTTACTGATAATCTAGTAGCAAAAACAAAAATGACGCATTCCTTGAAAAAGGAGGGATTTCCACTATGATTGTTAAAGAAGAGCTTTTAAGTAAGTTACGGCGATACTTTGACCTCAATTTATATGAAGTGAAATTGTGGACTTCTCTTTTAAGCAGGGGCGTTTCGACGGCAGGAGAATTGTCTGACATTGCTGACGTTCCACGATCACGAAGTTATGATGTTCTTGAGTCTTTAGAAAAGAAAGGCTTTGTAGTCATGAAGTTGGGGAAACCGATTAAATATATTGCCATTCCTCCAGGCGAAGTTGTCGATCGCGTCAAGAAAAATATGCACTTGGGAGCGCAAGAAAAAATCAAAAGATTAGATAGCATTAGAGGATCTCCCTTATTAATAGAATTAGAAACATTGCACACGCAAGGAATTGCTTTGGTTGACCCTGCCGAAATGAGCGGCTGCGTGCGGGGAAGAAGCAACCTCTACAATCATCTTGATCTTCTGATTAAAGAATCGAAAAAAACAGTCAATATCATGACCACAGAACAAGGATTCATGCGTAAAATAGAAGGATTAAAACTAACCTTAGAAAAAGCCAAAAAACGCGGTGTCCAAGTGAGGATTTCTGCACCGTTAACCAAAGTCAACAAGAAAGTTGCAGAGTCGTTAAAAAATATTGCAGAAGTAAGACATAACGAAAAAGTGGACTGCCGCTTTGTAACAGTTGATGGAAATGATCTGGTATTCATGAGCTTGAATGATAAAGATGTTCATCCTTCGTATGATTTAGGAGTGTGGGTAAAAACACCATACTTTACATCGGCAATGGATATCCTGTTTGACCAAGTCTGGAATCAAAGCAAGTAATGACGATACCAAAAGCGTATTTATGTTCTAAAGAATTTTCCGGAAAGATGCAAGAAGATCCTGATTATCTTGATCTGCTTGCTATTAAATCGTTATTAGAACAAAACACTATTCCTTATGAACATATTGCGGATAGATATCATCTTGGAGACCCTCAACTAAAATGTAAAGATAGTGTTTATACCGGCATCAAAGAAGTGAGGGATAATCTCTTTCAGATTAAAGACTACTTCTATCCGAACATGAGATCGTGATTTGGTTGAATCACCACGTATCAGCCAAATCATCTCACAGAAAGAGCAATGGAAAGCACAGATTTTATAAATAATTCTTTATTTTAGATTTCCATGGACAACAAGAGTATTATTGCCAAGTTACATCCTTTAGAACGGCAGGTTCTTCCCATCCTACCTCATACAACAGAGCTTGCTGCCATCGCCAAAAAAGGGAAACTGAAAGAAATAGAAGTGATGCGGGCGCTGCAGTGGCTTGAAAATAAAAATCTCCTTACTCTTGAAACTACAAAAAAGAAAGTTGTTTTTCTCGACCGTGAGGGCCAGCGCTACCAGAAAGAGGGCTTGCCGGAGAAAATTTTCCTCGACGTTCTCTCAGATGAGTTCAAAGGATTAAATATCATCACCAAAAAATCTAAATTAAGCCGGCAGGAGGTTGACGCCTGCATTGGGCTGCTGAAACGAAAAGATGCCATTGAGATTACAAAAGAAGAGCAACAGCTTCAGGTCAGGATAACTGATAAAGGCATGAAATTACGCCAGGAACGCACAGCAGAAGATCGTTTTCTGGAACAGCAATTTCCATTAGACATTGAACGCATTGAGGATGTCAAGGAAAAGTTAGCATTTGAAGAATTAAAAAAACGGAAAGGAATTTTACGAATAGAAGACATAAAATCAGTACATGCAACACTAACTATTCTCGGCAGGGAAATTTCTATGTACAACTTAGAAGGAGAAGTTATCAACCGCGTAACGACCGGAATGCTTCAAACCGGCTCCTGGAAGGAAAAAACATTTCGGGAGTATGACGTCGAAGCTGCTGTCCCACAAAAATATCCCGGCAAGAAACATTTTGAAAATGAAGCTATTGAATATATCAAATCAATCTGGTTGGAAATGGGCTTCAAGGAAATGACAGGAAAGTATGTACAATCTGCTTTTTGGGATTTAGATGCGTTGTTCACGCCGCAGGACCATCCAGCACGGGAAATGCAGGATACATTCTACGTAGAAGGAAAAGCCAAACTGCCTGAAATCTGGACTAAAGTTAAAGAAACGCATGAAAACGGCGCCAATACAGGAAGCATTGGATGGAAATATTCTTTTTCAAAAGAAGAAACTGAACAACTATTGCTGCGAACTCATACCACTGTCTTATCTGCCCAAAGATTATCCCAATTAAAAAAAGAAGATTTGCCTGCAAAATTCTTCGCCGTCGGAAAAGTATTCCGCAATGAAGCATTAGACTGGAAGCATCTCTTTGAATTTTATCAGGTAGAAGGTATTGTTATTGACCCAAATGCTAATTTAAAACATCTTAAAGGCTATTTAACTCAGTTCTACAAAAAAATGGGTTACCCTAAAGTGCGCATGCGGCCAGCCTATTTTCCGTATACTGAACCATCACTGGAAGTAGATGTGTTCCATCCGATCAGAAAACAATGGGTAGAGCTGGGAGGTGCAGGTATTTTCCGGCCGGAAGTAGTTACGCCGCTGCTTGGATTTGACTGCCCAGTATTGGCGTGGGGACAGGGCATGGGAAGAATCATTTCAGAATATTGGAAAATAACGGACATTCGCGATATCAACAACAATGACCTGAAACAAATTAGGGAAATGAAACGGTGGTTGAGATGAGAGTTTTTATGATTCATGGATGGGATGGATTCCCTGAAAATCACTGGTTTCCTTGGCTGAAGGAAAAACTGGAAGAACTTGGTTTTGATGTTATTACCCCGCAAATGCCCAGTCCGGAAAAGCCGACTATTGAGATTTGGATTCCTTTCTTGAAAAAAATAGTTGGTACTATAGACAAGAATACCTTTTTTGTTGGCCATAGCATCGGATGTCAGGCGATCATGAGGTATTTAGAAACAGTAGATACCAAAAGTAAAGTAGGAGGCATCGTGTTTGTTGCCGGTTTTTTCCATTTGCCATTTCTCAAAACCAGAGCGGAAAAAATAATTGCTAAACCATGGCTGGAAACTCCCATCAATACAGATATGGTCAGAAAGCATGCTCTTCACATCACCGCCATTTTTTCTGATGATGATCCTGATGTTTCTGTGGATGACGCTGTATTGTTTAAAGAAAGGCTTACTGCAACAATTATAGTCGAAAAGAATAAAGGACATTTTACGTCAGAGCAAGGCGTTGAGATATTACCGAGCGCTTTAGATTCCATTAAGGAGATGATTGCCTAAGATGCCAACGATAACGTTAAGCAAAAAAGTTGTAGAAAAGTTAGTCGGAAAACAACTGCCGCTCGAAGAGTTAAAAGATAGAATTGCGATGCTGGGAACAGATTTAGAAGAGATTGAAGGAGACAATATCCACGTCCAAATTTTTCCAAACCGCCCGGATTTACTTTCTGAACAAGGATTTTCCAGAGCACTGAGCTCATTTATTGGTGTGAAAACAGGGTTACGAAAATACACTGTTAAGCAAAGTAATCACAAAGTAATTGTTGATCCCTCTGTTACAGGAATTCGCCCATTTACTGCCTGTGCGATTGTGAAAGGATTGCACTTTGATTCAGAAACTCTTCGCCAGCTGATTCAACTTCAAGAAAAACTTCATGTAACCTATGGAAGGAAAAGAAAAAAGGCTGCTATCGGCATTTATCCTCTTGAAAAAATTACCTTTCCCGTCACCTATAAAGCTGATCTTCCGCATAAAATCATATTCCAGCCGCTTGATGCAGAAAAGGAAATGACTGCTGCCGAAATTTTGGAAGAACATACAACAGGGAAAGAATATGGATCTTTACTGCAAGCATTGCCTCGGTATCCCTTCTTTATCGATGCTCGGGGAGAAATTCTGAGCATGCCTCCTATTATTAATTCCGAAAAAACCGGCCGAGTAACTGCAGAAACCACAGGAGTATTTATTGAATGCTCCGGATTTGACTTTGATGTTCTCAGCAGATGTCTAAACATGATCGTAACTGCTCTAGCGGACATGAACGGAGAGATTTACACTGTGAAATTAGAATATCCTGAAGGAACAAAAGTAACTCCCAACCTTACATCCCAAAAAATAAAATTAGACTTATCCTACCTCAACAAAAGATTAGGGCTGCATTTATCAGAACAGGAAGCAGGAAACTTATTAGAACGTATGGGGTATGGATTTGAACGGGGAGAAGTATCAATTCCAAGCTACCGGGCAGACATTCTTCATCAAGTTGATTTGGCTGAAGATATTGCCATTGCCTATGGTTATGAAAATTTCCAGGAAGAAATTCCCAATGTAGCAACCATTGGCGAGGAAGATGCATTTGAAAAATTCTGCAAGAAGATAAGAGAGATATTAGTAGGGCTCCAATTGTTGGAAATAAAGAACTTCCATTTGACCACTAAAGAAGATTTTACGACGAAAATGAATCTTTCTGAAGAACTTATTCCTCTTAAAAATGCTCTTGGCGACCATAATTATTTACGCAATGCGATCCTGCCCAGCCTGTTAAAGACGCTGGCAGAAAATCAGCACCATGAATACCCTCATAATATTTTTGAGATTGGCAGGATATTTACTCCTTCCGCAGAGGAAGATACAGGAGTCAGAGAACGTGAAACATTGGGAATTGTCCTCTGTCATGAAAAAACGGATTTTACAGAAATTAAACAGGTCGTAACTGCTCTTTTACACTCTCTAGGATTAGAGTTTAAAATTAATGAAATTACTCACCCCAGTTTTATTATCGGGAGAGTTGGAGCCATTATCATTGACGGCGAACAAATAGGGATGATTGGAGAATTTCATCCCCAGGTTTTGATGAACTGGGAAGTGATGGTGCCGGCAGTAGGATTAGAATTGGATTTGGAGAAGGTTTTTGGGTTGATTAAGTAAAGTTTTCGCGCCCCCTTCGGGCACTCCAAAAAATTGGACTACTTGGCGAGGCAACGGCCGCTACTGCTAAGATCGTCGTTGCCGTCGGCACTGGAACCGCTGTTAAGACTGTCGACAAACAACGCCTGCAGTTGGTCTTCCGCGAGATTCCGGCAAATCCAAAATCTCATTCCGCTATCTCGTTGATATTGTTGTTTCCACTGCGCAAAAGTAAGGGAGACATATTCCCGCAGCAAGGCTGTATCATTTCCCACCGCATTCAGCCAGCCGGGATGGTTAAGAACGGCAGTAGGTTGCAACAGTTCGTTATACTCTCTGCCGTCGTCCAGCTCAATGCCATCAAGAGAATTGTAATCAATTGGTAAAAAATGTTTATTAAAATCTTCATCAATTGTTATCAATTGCTCACACTGTGGAATAATCTTGAATTTTGAAGAATTCGCTTTATACGCAATGCCGGTGCAGGAATTGAGCCAAGTATTAAATAAGCGTAATCTATCTTCCATACTACGTTTATCTCTATTCTCATCGTACAACGTATAGAAATCTTCGACTCTCGCTAAAATATTTTCTTTAAATGTTAATGGACGATAGATTGTAGTGCCATCGGCTCCAGTAAAAGTTGGATGCGTTATACTCGTTTCTTGTTTGCAATGCTGACGCAACTGATGGACTCCCTGAGCATAAGTATCAACTTGTGGCATGAGATTATAGTTAGGAAATTCTTCTGCAAAGGCGCCATCTAATTCTTTTAACTTTTCTTTTCCATTCGGAAATTTCAAAGGAAAAGAACCCATCCAGTAGCCATCATTTTCAATAAAATATGAAGAAATCTTTTTTCCTCTGCCAGCATACTGTTTCCATACTTTCTTCCTCTCATTTAATAATGATTTTCGCGCCTGCTGTGCTTCTTTTCCCTTAAGTTCTCCCTTCCGAAGATTATAATCATTCGCGATAGCTTCCCCATGATGATTACCGTCTTCCAACAACTTATCACCAAAAACAAGCCAGCGTTCTAACTCTGAAGGTTTCTCACGGACAACAGCGATTAAGTCATTATAAGAGGTCATAACAGCGTCAAAAGAAGGGTATTTTATAAAAGTTAACAAGTAAAATAAAAAAACTGAGGAAAAAATAAAGTTTATTTCTTCTTACCAGAATGTTCGTGTGCGGATTATTTTTTGGCTGCTTCAGTATCTTCAGGAACCATTGCTTCTTCCTTCTTCGCAACTTTTTTCCCTTTCTTGGTGGTGCTTCCCGCAGCTTGTTTCTGCTTCTTGTGTTTTTTCTGTCTTTCTGTCTCTTTCTTCGCTTTTGTATCCCAGACATCTAAGCCTAACTTCTGAAAGGCAGCCCTGACATCATCGGAACTTGCCTTGACCTTGATTTTAATCAATTCAGCAAGCGGCTCCAAATGTTTTATATTTACTTTCTTGCGCCTGGTAGCACCATCGACAAGAACATAATGATTATCAAATTGATCAATAACAACACATTTTCGTCCTGCATCCCGTCCTGCAATCTTCAGGCAGATCCTGCCGACTTCAAAAATACTCATGCTGCTTCCTCCTTCTGGGAGATTGTACTTCCTTGCGCATACCGTACCTGCAATATAAGCAGTTTTCTCATGCAGGCAGAACAGAGAACGCCGCCATACGGCCGTTCTGGTCTTTTTGCAGTCTTCGGCAGATTAGCCATCGTTGACGAGAATTCTCGTGGAACACCTGCTAAAGGCTTTCGACAGCCGGCGCAGTGCGCTCTGGATGGCTTTCGCTCACGATAATGAACCGTTGTTCTACCAGGAGCGCGAACAAATATTTTCCGAAAGCGTCCTGATTTATGTTTTCCTGCTGGCATATAATAGTAACCTCAAAAAGCGCTCAGAATAGACACGATCTGAGTCGCCTCGATGATCTTCCACATGGGAATAGTGGTTAGGGAGATACCCTATTTATAAATATTTCCTTTAATTCCTGAGAGATGGGTCTTATACCCTGCAGCTCTGCTGCGACTGTCAAAGAAATTCGACCACCGCTGGTGAACACACAAAATGAAGAAACTACTTCATTTGTGCGCCAGAAGCTTTGCTTCTGTCTGCACCAGCGGCATGCTCGCTTCGCTCGGGTCGAATTTCTGACGCTGAGTTTTCCATAAGTCATAACTTTGGATCACACCACCAGTGAATACACTGGTGGAAAGCTCAGCTTCTAGTTATTTTAATGTAAATCAAAAGAACAGCGCAAAAACAGACTAAAAAGATTAAAAAAATAATAAAAAATTAAGTACGATTTATCGGCGTGGTAAGCAAGCTCCTCGCTCACAGCCACTTGGACACTCGAAGGATCGGCGCGGCCAAGGCCCACTACCAGATTTACAGTAATACTGGCTTAAATCATTGCCATCACAGACGTCATAATATCGCTGCACACCCTGCTGGGCATACCCACGAACATGCCAATCATCATTTGGATCAGTATCAACACAGGTTTTAACCCGGCTGCTTTCCGGCACAATCACTTGGGCTGCACCTTCTAAGCTTCCGCCATTGTTGAGAACCAATACGACAACAGCAATGACGACGACAGCCGCCACTCCTAAGAGATAAAGATTACTTGCCTCTTTTTTATGTGTCATGAGATTAATCATTTTTTAAAGATATATAAACATTTCGTTTTCACTAATATGACCTCTAGGTTAGATTATACTTATTGAGATGATACGAATATTTATAAAAAACTCTTTTGTACTGAAGCTAATGGCAGAAGATAAAGAAATAGTAAACAAAGAAAAAATTTGTCCAAAAACGATTAACTTCAAGGATGGAAAAGTTTGCTATCTGCAATTTACCTATGATCAAAAAGAATATAGTGTTGAACTAAGAGAGAACACGATCGAGTTCCGTCAAGGAGACACGTATCTTATTTATGATAAAGAAAACAAAAAAATGACTGCAAGTCTTAAACATGCTTGCGGTGCACAAGGGTTTGGACAATCCAGCAATGACCATTGCCCTGCCTGTGATTCCACAACAAAAATGAGTGCTTATTTTCCAGCGCCAGAACACTATCAACAAGTAGATCAGTACTGTCAAGGATTAGAAAAGTTGGTACAAAATAATCCTCTGCTTCTGGACATTCCCAAAGGCGAACATCCACGAGGATACGAAATCGTCCAATTATTGGCAGAGCTTGGCAAAACCGTTGTCTGGTCATCCAACAGTTATTAAAAACTATTTTTGGAGCGCCTTCTCAATCTTCGGCAGCGGCCAGCAATTTAAAATATCCTTCTTTTCCGCCCATCCTCGCCGTGCGCTGAGAACACCTAAATGATAATACAACAAATGATTTTTATCATGTGCATCAGTGCTGATAGCTCCTTTACAGCCTTTATCCAGCATTGATTTAATCTGTTCACCTGCCAGATCCATCCGTGACGGAGAGCCATTAATTTCCAGAAAAACGTTATTGTTCTTTGCAACAGTAAAAATTTTCTCAAGATTAATATTGATCGGTTCCCGCTCATTCAACAACCGCGATGTTGGATGACCAAGAATATTAATGGGATATTTTTCCATCGCTTTGAC
>JAUYPT010000089.1 GCA_030695685.1 Nanobdellota archaeon
GTGCTGAAAAACGTGCTGGAACGTGGTTGGTGTAAAATAACTAAGATGCTCTTCCCAGAGAATAGGATAATCATTTCTTTCGAAGGCACGGGCACAATCAGGAACTTCTATAACAAGATAACCTCCTGGCGCTATCAACTCTTTCAAGGCAGCAATAAATCCTGCTAGATCATAAGCATGTTCTAAAATATGCCGGGCAATGACAACATCAAATTGACCGTATCTTTGGACTATCTGTCGTGCTTTGTGCACTGTTACAGCAGATTGAATCTTTTCGATACCATCATGAATACCAACATTGAGATCACGTTGAGGATCAAGCACAAGAGTATTGTTAAAACCTGCTTTATTCATTCTTTCCAAAAGAGATTTATCCTTAAAACTAATCCCACAAATCTTACTGTCAGAAGTGAGATGACAATTTTTAATCGTTGCTGCTACAGAATCAAGATGCTCTTCCGGTTCGATATATGTAATCCAATCATAGTGTGGGGTCAATTCCTCCACCGGCATCGGCTGTGTTAATTGCGCTACGCCGCAGGATTGGCACTGCCCGAAACGCAATGGAAATTTCTGTTCTGGAACGGCAGGATTATGTACATAACGGTTGCTGACCGGCTGCAATCCTAGATCCAGAAGTGTTTTCACTGCCTTTTGCTGGCAGAGATTGCATTCTTTACCAATATTATCTTTGTTATTGCTATTATTGTTATTATTGCTATTATAATTATAAGTATCAATAATCGCCTGCAAGCCTTTCTCTAACGGTGTAAATAAAAAATCTGGAAACAGGCTTTTAAACAAGGAGCTGTCATAAATCTTATCCACTTTTTGTTTAGATCTTTCTTTAGAATGGATACTTAATTTCTTTCCAAGCAGTTGAGAAATGAAATTTACTGCTTCTGTATAGGAATTCCCCAATCCATCGCCAATGTTAAGAACTCCGCTAAAATCGCTAAAGATTAACAAATCAATGGCTTTTACAAGATCATCAATAAACAAAAATTCCCGCAAATCAGAGCCGTCTCCCCAGAGTGTTACTTCTCCTCCTTGCAGATAGGTTGTTAAAAATCCGGAAGGAGTTGCTGCGGTAATTTTTTCATGTGGACCATATATTGTTGGTGTTCTTACAATGATTAAAGAGCTGTCTTTGCACTTCAAAAATTCCAATGCTAACAATTCTTCTGAGATGTATTTGGACAAGCCGTAATAAGAATCTGTGATAACGGGTGTTTTTTCCGTAATTGCAGTGTTATTACTATCAACTCCATAGACTGCAATTGAACTCAAGAAGATGAATTTTCTGACAGGGTAAGTTGATAGAATTTTACAGACATTTTCTGCCATGACAACATTTTTATGAAAAGTAGATAGATCATTGCCATAATTAGATTTTATTCCAGAAGTCATGATGACAACAGTATCCAAATTAAAGCATTGTTGTAACTTCTGCGTTTGTTCTTCGCTGGTTAGATCAATGTCATTGGACGATTTACCAATAATTTCAACAGCAGGATACTTTTTATGAAGAAAATGGAATATATTGTTCCCAACAAAACCAGAATGGCCAAGAATTACAATTCTTTTCATCGTTTATCTCTATCTGCATTTTATTGAAAATAAATAAACTCATAATCACCACTATACCCGCAGGTTTGCAACAGCCAAACCCATTCCTGCGGGGTAAAAAAAGATTCTGCTGTCAGCGCCCAGCACTGCAGATTGAATAATTCCTGTTCGTTACGGTAGCTTTCGACAACAAGATATTTATTTTTACCAACCCGTTCTATCTCCTGCAGCGCTTTGTTTACATCGTAAAGAGGAAGATTATGAAGTGTATTAATGGATAGTACTAAATCAAATTCTTGATCATGATACGGAAGTTTATCTTCTGCCCTGTGGACAAATAAGAATGGTTTTACCTCCTCTTTAGCATTGTTGATAGCGTAGGAAGAAAGATCAAATCCTGTCACTTCCGCATCTGGAAGCAGTTTCTGTAATTCAAACAGTAAATATGCTTTTCCACAGCCCACATCTAATATCTTTGCCTTTGGCGGCAGATGATACTGCTGGATCAATTTTTCTGCAACTGGTTTCCATCGTCCCGGAATGTATTTATAGCCGCCGTAGCCATAGCGGCGGTCGCCATCCCAATAATCAAAACCGTATTTTTTAGCAATAGTCATCGCTTCTACTTTGTTATCATTCATCCGGGGAAGGTATTCTCTTTTTGTAGCGGTATGCAATGAGGAAATGAAATTAAGCTGTTGTTTCATCGTATTTTGAGGTCAACTTCCATTATTTATAGCTTATGTTTCCTAAATTCAGCATTAAAGTAGTGCTTAACTCTGGTTATTTTTACCACCGGAGATTCTCTTTATGGAATTACACTGTATCCCTTTCTTTGTGAGAAAGTTATGTGCAGTAATAATAGTGCCTATATCTCCCCACGATTTTAGACCAATATAATCATTGGCATCATCTTTTTGTTGTGGATCAAATAATATTTTGTGTGTCTCGCGAGGAAATTGTAGATGATCAAATATTTCCGGAAGATCATCAATAAAATGAGTGCAGTGTAATTGTTTAATTCTGGCTATTTTTTCTTCTTTGGTTAATTCTAAAAAGATATTTTCCTGAGAGACCACATTATGTTCTGTGTCCAAAAAATAATTCTTTCTCAGCCATTCCAGCGCCCAGAAATGAAGATCGTGTTTCTCTCCTATAAATGGATGTTTTGTTTTATGACTGATGATATATATTTTAACTCCTGCATTTTTGCATTGTTTAAAAAATTCCAGAACACCATCGAACGGCTTTGCATTTAAAATCCCAGGACCATAGACATACCCTTGCAGTTCTGTCCATACATTTTCTTTTCCGCACTGGCGCAGATAATCCTGCACCCCATTCTTTGTTTTAGATACTGTTGAGGGGATTACTCCTTTTTCGAGAGCGCAATCATAAAAGACGGAATCGTAACAAACAATGGTATTGTCGAAGTCAATGCCGACGATTATTTCATTTTTGTCCATAATAATAGTTACTTCCTAAAATCTATCAAAGGCCTGGCGGTCTTGCCCATCTCCAAATCGTCAATCGCCTGATTAATTTCTTCCAAGCGATACGTTCTGGATTTAAGGAAATCTAATTT
>JAUYPT010000098.1 GCA_030695685.1 Nanobdellota archaeon
AATCCCTTCCGGTTCTTCTGCGGACTTGGCAATTGTCCAGTAAATATGCTTATCCCCGGAAAGAATTGCAGCTCTATAACAGTCATCAAAAGGCCGTGTTGGATTAATCAGTTTATTTCGTTCAAATTGCGCTTCAGAGTAAATACCAGCAGCAATAGCAGTATCAATGATCTGCCAATCATTGCGGGAAATAGGGTCAGTATCTTTCTTCTTTCCTCCCATTTTTGAATGGTACAGTAACCGCAGCAAATAACGGGCAGCATCAATCCTTTCCTTTTTATCCACCATGAAATGGAGAAGGTTCTTATCTTCTGGAACTTCTAAAATCCTGTTTGAAGTAAGAGGAGAGATTTCAGGTTTGCAGCCAATATGGCATTTAGCGTGGTATTTTACTTCTTTCTTGACCCCCTCAGAAACAATAAATTCTACCCCTTCCGGTGCTGTACGGTGAAGAGTATCAAGAAATTCATGAGCCTGATTAACGCCATATTGTTTCCGGGATGCAGTTTCCAGTTCAATAATAGCACTGGTATCTAAAATAAGCACAGCTTTCATACCAAGCCCACTACGATCAGAGAAATACCTCTGGAGAAAGTGATAGATATTCGGTTTTTCATGTACCATAGAAGCTTAAGAAAAATTCCTATTTATAAAGTTTTCTATTATAATTACTATTAAGTAGTTACAATCTGACTGAAGCAGAAAACACTCTTTTTATTCCATAAACGACTGAAGTGACAAATTAATGATATTCTCTTTTGCCTGCAATTCCTTAAACTGGGGATCTAGCTTAAAGAACAAGTGATTATCAAAATAGGAGCGGCGCAAAGGGATGCCTTTCTGAACAAGAGACGATATCGTTTCTGGGATGAGTGCCGGCGCGATGCTTGCTTTAAGGGCAATTTCTTTAAATGTTAGTGCTTCCGATTCCGTATAGAGTACTAAAAATACTTTTTTTTCTGACTGGTTTAATGGAGAAACCGAAGGCTTTTCTGCTGTCCCCTGGCTAAGTTCAAACTGTTCCAGGCGCTGACCTAATTTATCAACTTTAACTTCTATTTCCTGAATATAATCTAATAAAGCCTGAATTTCGAGTGTATTTTCATTAATAGCAGCAAGATGCTCTTCCAAATCCTGTCGAACTTTTTTAAATTCGTTTTTCATAGTTAGCACTATTTATAGTTTTAATCCATGAGAAGCACAGCACATCTACTGACTTCTTTTTTCTACCACTCCCCGTGCTTCCTAGTAATTTCTTTAGAATTTAAATACCTTTCTATTTCACTGAATTTAGCGACGATAAACGACTATTTTTAAGAAAAAAAAATGTCGCAAATTAATGACAATATTGATCCATGCTTCGTTTCAGTTCGTCTTTCAACTGATCAAAGGCTTGACAGACTTCATCCATTTCTGCAGGAATGACCAGAGGACATCTTTCCTCAATTGTAGCTGCTGTCTTGTTATACAACCGGGTGAATTCCTGGCAAAAATAGGCATCTGAAGCAGCAACATAATTTTGAAAAGCACTCTGAACTTCCTCTTCGGAATGTTCAGGTGTTGTAGCTGCACAGCTCAGTGCCAACGAAGTTACACCAAGAATATATTTTAAGTCCATGAGCATACGATTTCGAAGCAAATTATATAAATTTTTTGGTCATTTAAGAGAGATATGACCATCCGTTCGCAAAAACAGCTTGCTATTGCCCTTAGTACATTGAAAGGCTTTACTAAATACACCCTTACATTAGAGCAATATCCTACTCCTTCCTCTATCGCTGCCGAATGGATCTGGAGCATGGCTTTACAAGGAGAAGTAGCAGGGAAAGTTATTCTCGATGCCGGCTGCGGACCGGGAATTTTAGGAATTGGTTTATTGTTGATGGGCGCTAAAAAAGTCTTTTTTCTCGATTCTGACACTAACGTGATGGAAATATGTGCTCATAATTATCAGACAGTCAAAGAAGAATATGAGATTGGAGAAGCTGTCTTTATCAGTAATGATATTAGCCTCTTTGATTACGAAGTGGATATTGTTGTTCAAAATCCGCCCTTTGGCACAAAACAGGAGCATGCGGATAAGAAATTTCTGGAAAAAGCGTTCACCGTTGCGCCAATAGTCTACAGCATGCATAAGTATTCTACCAAAAATTTTGTGGAAGCAATAGCAAAAGATTTCCAGTTTCAAATTACTCACCTCTGGCGCTACCAGTTTCCCATAAAAGAAACCTATGCTTTTCACACAAAGCCGGTACGCAGCGTTGATGTGGGATTATGGAAAATGGAGAAATTAAATCAATATGATGAATTTCTTCATAAGATCCAACAGCCAAAAATGAAAGAACTGTGGGATAATAAAGATGACGAAGTGTGGGAAAATGCATAAGCTAGGTGAGGTAATTTTAGCAGAAATTCAATTTACAGATACTTTTGAGCTTAAGAAAAGGCCAGCAGTTGTCCTTTTTGAAGAATATGAGAATGTTGTCGTTGCCGGTGTTACGAGTAACACAGAGATGAAGGGCATACCTCTGTCTAAAAAGGATGGCGCAATGAAAGATAGTGTTATTAAGCTCAACTATATTTTTACCATTTCCGAAAAAATGATTGAAAAAACTCTGTTCTCTTTGTCTTCTGATAAAAAAAGACAGATGATTTCAGAATTGATAACACGATTACAAGCAGCATAAAAAGAAGTCACACCAACAGTAAAGAATATAAATCCTGATTTCTTTCCACAGCCTGATAGATGAAAGTAACAATAGATACAAAAGAAGACAGTCATGAAGACATACAGAAAATACTTCATCTTCTCACCAATATTATTGACCGTAAGGATTTTGATGATCCGCGGCGGCGATCATTTGCAGAACCTATAAAGTCAGACAGTATTAATACTACCAACATGATGCAGATGTTTGATTCCCCGGCAAAAGAGGAAGTTCCCGATACAGCGCCTGATTTTACCGCCTTCTTGAACTTGACCCGAAAAAAAGAAGAGAAAAAATACCAAGAGCCGAAGATTGAATTTTTTTAGGATTAATTATCTTCTTTTGCCTGATTGATGATAAACCCGTTTTTTAAAAGCAGATCATAATGCCGTGGATCCCGTTCTTGTGTGTACTTAAACAGAATGTCCAAGAGTGTTTTGGAACTGTACGATTCTGCAGACTGAATTCCATGAATAATCTCGCTGAGATCCCAAAATTTCCGGGCTAATTCAAAGTAAAGCTGTTTTGCATCACGATGTTCTTTGCCAATAGAATGGGCAAAATCAATATACGCAGAAGAACCAACGTCACCATAATAGCGAACCTGCGGCATTCCTTGTTGCCGGATAAAGTCATAAAGGAAACCAGTCAGAAAAAGACATTTGTCTCCGATCCGCCGTAGTTCATCCGCATTCTGTGCTTCCAGATAGGAAAGAGCAATCGGCTGAAGAAAATGTTCCAGAGAACCTTTTTCGTTCAATGAAGTTTCAAAAAGGTTTGCTGATCGTACAAAAACTGCCAGCATTCCGGCAACATACTCCTGCGCCCAGCTGGAAATATCTAAATTGCGGCTTTGGACAGAATGGCGTACAGATTCAGAGAAAGACTGTTTAATATCATTAACCTTAACAACTCCTTTTTGCTTTAACACAATGGTAAGAAAGTGATTGAAATTAATAAAATTTTGCATTGTGGCTACAAAATAGAGGGTAATTTAGGTAAAACTGGGCTACCGACGGAGGAAGCAACCGCCAATGCCAAGATAGTAGTTGCTGTTAGCATCGGAATTGCCGCTAAGACTGCTGACAAACAAAGCCCGCAATTGATCTTCCGTAACACCAGTTCTCAGCCAGAAGCTCATATTTTTTCCTTTCCGCTGGGAAAAGACAATATTAGTATATTCCTGTAGTAGGAGTTTATCCTCTTCGACAGCTGCATTCCAGGCAGGATGATTCAGCACTTGTTCTTGTGTTAGTAATTGATTGTAAGTTTCATCATTTCTGTTTAATGTTATAACTCCATCACCATGAAGAGCATCATAATCTAACATTCCGCTGGTCAATTCTTCTGTAATAGCTTCTTCATTAAAATCCTCATCGATGCCGATCAAATGTGGTGATTGAAGAATGAGTTTAAACTCATTGGGAGAATTTGCTTTATACGCAATGCCAGTATAGGAATGGAGCCACGTATTAAATAAGCGTAATCGTTGATCTAAAGTTCGTTTATTTCTATTCTGATCATACAACGTATAGAAATCTTCCACTCTGGCGAGAATATTTTCTCGGAAAGTCAAAGGACGGTACATAGTACTATCATTACCTCTCGGAAATGTAGGTTGTGCAGAATTTTCTTCTGCTTCACAAGCTCTCCGTAATTGATAGACACTTGAAGCATAAGTATCAGCTTGTGACATGATTTTATAGTTCGGAAAATCTTCCGCAAAGGCGCCGTCTAATTCTTTCAATTTATTAGGATTCGGAAATCGTAACGGAAATGCGCCCAGCCATAAATCATTATTTTCCAAGAAATAAGAAGAAGGTATTTGTTCTCCGTCATCAGCATACCACTGCCACACTTTTTTCCGCTTAGTATATAAAAATTCTCGTGCTTCTTGTGCTTGTTCGCCAGCAATCATTCCCCTGCGCAGATAAATATCATTCGCGATAGCTTCCCCGTGAGCATTGCCGTCTTCCAATAATTTATCCGCTAATACAAGCCAGCGTTCCAGCTCGGAAGGGTTCTCACGGACTACAGCGATTAAGTCTGTATACTTATTCATAAAATGGTCAAAACGAAGGTATTTTATAAAAGTTAAGAGAAATTTCAAAACTTCTCTAAACTCATCTGCTCCTCTAACCGTTTCGCTCTCATCCGCCGCAGCGCGGCATCATCTTTCTGCAAAATGCGCTGGATTTCTTCCGCCCTGCTGATAACCAGAGACGGCAGTCCGGCAAGTTTGGCAACATGGATGCCGTAACTTTGATCTGTTCCGCCCAAACAAAGCTTACGCAGGAAAATGATCGATCCATCCACTTCTTTCACCGCAACATTATAATTTTTAACCCGCTGGAATTTCGCTGCCAGCTTATTCATGACATGGTAATGGGTTGCAAACAACGTTTTGGCTTTGACAGTATTGTGAATATATTCTGCAACACTCCAGGCAATGGAAACGCCGTCAAATGTGGATGTTCCCCTGCCAATTTCATCCAGAATAATTAAGCTGTTCTCCGTAGCATTATTGAGAATAGCAGCGGTTTCATTCATTTCAACCATAAATGTGGATTGTCCTGATGTCAGATCATCATAGGCTCCTACTCGTGTAAAAATTCGGTCAACAATGCCCAAGACACATTCGTCTGCAGGGACAAAAGAGCCTATCTGCGCTAATAAGACTATCAACGCTGTCTGCCGCATGATCGTAGATTTTCCCGCCATGTTCGGGCCGGTAATAACCATCATTTCACCAGCATCAAGCACAACATCATTGCTGATAAAATGAGGTTCGATTATTTCCACGACCGGATGCCGGCCGTTCTTAATCTGGAGAACCTTTTCATCGACAAATACAGGTTTAGAGTACTGTTGTTCTAACGCCAGTGTTGCCAAGGAACAAAGCACATCCAGAATTGCTACTTTGCTGGCAGAATCCTGAATAGCGTTTGTTCGAGCAGCAATCTTCTGCAGCAGTTCCTGAAATAAAGCGTATTCTAACTCCACTATTTTCTCTTCCGCTCCGAGAATTTTTTCCTCTTCACGCTTTAACTCTTCGGTAATATAACGCTCTGCATTGACAGTAGTCTGCTTGCGGATATAGTGCGTAGGAACTTTAAACAGATTTTTTCTGGTCACTTCAATAAAATAGCCAAAGACTTTGGTATAACCAATCTTTAAATTTTGAATACCTGTCTTCTCGCGTTCCTGCTCTTCTAACTGCTGCAAATAGTGCTTGCTGTTTTTCTTAAGGTCGTGCAGATGTGCCAACTCCCGGTGATAGCTTGATTTTATGATGCCACCTTCCCGAATGGTCAGCGGCGCATCATCCCGTACTGCTTCTTCAATAAGACTGGCAACATCATGCACATCATCCATTCTCTGACATTGCTGCAGCAGGTCAGCAGACAAGGGCATTACTTTTTCTTTGATTGCAGGAAGATGCTGCAATGACATTTTTAATGACAGCAAATCTCGAGGAGTAGCATTGCCATAATTAATTCTGCTAATTAATCGTTCTAGATCATAGACTTGATCAAGCAGCGTTAGTACATCTTCTTTAATGATAAGATGTGTTGTTAGCTGCTCTACCCCTGCCAGGCGCTGCTCAATGAAATCGCGGTTAAGAAGAGGCGCCGTAAGCCATTTCCGCAATAAACGCGCACCCATGGCAGTAGTTGTCTTATCCAGCACTGAAAGTAATGTTCCTCTCACAGATTGGTCTTTCATGCTCTTCATCAACTCTAGATTGCGGAATGTACTGCTGTCCAGCAGCATTGTGTAGTGGCTGCTGCGGGTAGAAATTTTCTTAATGTGGGATAAATTATTTTTCTGAGTATCGATTAAATAATGCAGCAGCCCGCCGCACACTGCAATGTTCAGTTCTTGATCTTCCAATCCAAACGAATCTAATGATGAAAGATTAAAATGCTGCCGCAACAGTTCCCGGGACTTTTGCACCTGGAAAAAATAATCATCTGTTGCATTCAAAAAACAACCTTGCAGTTTTATTTTCTGAATCAATTCGGCATTGACCGCAAAACTGGCAGGAATGACACATTCGCTGGGATTTAAGCGCGTAATTTCATTGATAAGAATAGTTTCATTCTCTGCAATTGTGGTTAAGAATTCTCCCGTAGAAAGATCACAGAAGGCAAGAGCAAACTGATTTCCAGCAGACTTTAAAGCTAGGATATAATTATTTTCTGTTTCCTGCAGCATTGATGATTCAATGACCGTGCCAGGAGTGACAATCCGCACTAATCCCCGTTTTACCAGTCC